>JANWYC010000100.1 GCA_025057245.1 Aquificaceae bacterium
TACCATGGAAAGAAAAGATATGCTTAATCTTAGCAAGTTCAACCATTACAGTAGTAAAAAAAGCAATTTAACACGAGTGGTTTTACGGTTCTGTAAGCTAAGCCTTTAGGCTGACTCTTGTGTTCAAAAGACCGATGCTCTCATTCAGACATCTCAGAGACTTATTAGACGGTTAGATGACAAACACACCAAATGTCAAGCCTGTTTAGAGCTTTAACAGAAGGCTTTAACCTTCCTTTAATTTTCCACCTTGACTAATGCTATAAAATATAATCCTGCCATGATAGCCTACTTTGTGATGGAACTGGGCTTGGAAGACAACATGCCTCTATACAGTGGTGGTCTGGGAACTTTAGCGGGTGACACTCTTTACTCTTACGCAGACATGGATATACCGGCGGTTTGTTTGACATTGTTATACAAAAAGGGTTATAACCTTCAGAAGATTACCACTCATGGTGTGCAGTTGGACTTCGATGTTTTCTGGGACTACAGAAGGCACTTGAAAAAGCTTGACGTGGAAGTGGAGGTGTTTTTCGGGGATAAACCTCAGAAGGTGCACTGTTGGGAATACTGGATAAGGTCAAAGAGTGATGTGCGCGTGCTTCTGTTGGATGCGGACGTGGATGGTAACGACGGTGAAGTAAGAAAACTAAACAGCAAACTTTACTCTGACGACGGTATTTACAGGCTTAGACAAGAGATACTCTTAGGTATAGGTGGTTATAAAGTGCTAAAAGCGCTTAGTTATCCTATACATGTCTACCACATGAACGAGAGTCACTCCGCTTTCTTGGTAGTGGAGTTACTCAAGGAGTTTGGTAACCCAGAGGAGGTGCGTAAAAGGTGCGTTTTTACCACGCATACTCCAGTGCCCGCAGGGCATGACCGTTTTCCCGTTGATATGGTTAGAAAGGAGCTAAGCGTTTATACGCATATGAACTGGGAGGCGGAGGCTGTGGAAGGCAGTATAAACCTCTCTGTGTTAGCGTCAAAATACTCTGGAAAGGTGAACGCAGTATCTCAGAGACACATGTACGTGACGCAGGGAATATTTCCTGAGCTTACGGGAACAGTGGAGTATGTTACCAACGGAGTATATCACAAAAGATGGATACATGAGGAATTGCAGGAAATCTTCGGAGAATACATTCCTGGTTGGGACGAGAACCCAGTGCTACTTCAAAAAGCCTACGAAGTGCCTTCAGAACTGCTTCTGAGAAAGCACAACAGTATAAAGAGCGAGTTGGTAAACCTTGTTAACAAACAGACAGATGCCAGCTTTTCTGACGACATACTTACCATAGGCATTGCCAGAAGAGTAACGCCTTACAAGAGAAACGACCTTATTCTTAGAGACACAGACAGGCTTATACACATAGCGGAGAGCTTCGGAGAAATCCAGTTAATCTTTGCGGGTAAAGCCCATCCCAGAGACAACATGGGTAAGGAAATCATAAGAAACATATTTCAGAAGGCTAAATACATAAAGGAAAGGACAAAGGCGGTTAAGATAGCCTTTATTGAGAACTACGGCATAGATATGGCAAAGCTTTTGGTGGCAGGATGTGATGTGTGGCTCAATAACCCCAAAAGACCTTTAGAAGCCTGTGGAACCAGTGGTATGAAGGCGGGTATGAACGGCGTTATTAACTTCTCCACGTGGGATGGCTGGTGGCTGGAGGGTGGTATAGAAGGTTTTAACGGTTGGGGTATAGGACCAAAACCCACATGGCAGGACATGGCCGAGTCAAACGACATAGAAGACTTAGAAGACATCTACGGAAAGCTTGCCTACATTATCATACCCACATACTACAAGCATAGGGACGAATGGGTCAGGCTTATGAAAAACAGCATAGCCAGTATAGGACCGTATTTTAACACTCACAGGATGGTAAGCGAATACATAAGCAAGGTTTACAAAATAGGTCTTAGGTAGAGGGGAACATGATAGCTTACTTTGTGATGGAAATTGGGCTGGATGCCCACATGGCTACTTACAGTGGTGGTCTTGGGATTTTAGCAGGGGATACAGTGCTATCTCTTGCGGACCTTGGAGTGCCTGTGGTTGCTGTCACGCTTCTCTACAGAGGGGGTTATCTCCACCAGAGAATAAACCCGCAGGGAGAGCAGGTAGAGTATGACGTCCATTGGGACTATCACAGACATTTGAGGAAGTTGGATGTAACCGTGGATGTGCCCTTTGGCGACAGGCTTCAGAAAGCAACCTGCTGGGAATATTGGGTCAGGTCTAAGGGGGATGTAAGAGTGCTTTTTCTTGATGCGGATGTGGAAGGTAACGACCCAGAGATAAGAAGGTTAAACCATCGATTATACTCCGGCGATGGTATATACAGGCTAAGGCAAGAAATACTCTTAGGCATAGGCGGATATAGGATGCTCAAGGCTTTAGGGTATAATCCTAGCGTCTACCATATGAACGAAAGCCACTCCGCTTTTCTTGTAGTTGAACTCCTTAAGGAGTTCGGTGACCCTCAGGAGGTTAGAAAGAGGTGTGTTTTTACCACTCATACCCCCGTTCCCGTAGGTCATGATAGGTTTCCCTTAAACATGGTAAAGGAAGAGTTCAAGACTTATGACCACATGAACTGGGAAGAGGAGCTGGAAGATGGGCACGTAAACCTCTCCCGTCTTGCTATGAAGTATTCAGGTTATGCTAATGCGGTATCCTTTAAGCATATGCTTGTATCAAAAGACATATTTCCAGAGCGTAAGGACCTTGACTACATAACCAACGGCGTTCACCATGTTAGATGGATACACGAAGAGATTGCGGAGCTCTTTAATTACTACATACCCCACTGGGACAGTAATCCTCAACTTTTGTATGGTGTTTACTCAATCCCTTCCCATCTTATCTACGAGGCTCACGACAGGATAAAGCAACAGTTGATAAATTTCGTAAACAGGGTAGCGGACGCCAGTTTTTCCAGCGACGTGCTTACTATAGGCGTAGCCAGAAGGATAACCCCTTACAAGAGGAACGACCTTATACTCAGAGATGTGGAAAGGCTCATACGCATATCAGAGATTTACGATGGCTTGCAAATTGTGTTCGCCGGCAAATCCCACCCCAGAGACGAAGGAGGAAAGGCTATAATAAGAAACATACAGGAAAAGATAGCATACATAAGAAGACGAACCAACAAACTCAAGGTAGCCTTTGTTGAAAACTACGATATAGACGTAGCAAGGCTTTTGGTGGCAGGATGTGATGTTTGGCTCAATAACCCCAAAAGACCCTTAGAGGCTTGTGGAACCAGTGGTATGAAGGCGGGTATGAACGGCGTTATTAACTTCTCCACGTGGGATGGATGGTGGTTAGAGGGTGGTATAGAGGGTTTTAACGGCTGGGGTATAGGACCAAAACCTACATGGCAGGACCTAAGCCCTTCTGATGACGGACAGGATGCGGAGGACATATACAACAAGCTCCTTTATACCATCATGCCCCTCTACTACCTTAGGAAGGACGACTGGATAAAACTTATGAAAAACAGCATAGCCACCATAGGCTCTTACTTTAACACTCACAGAATGGTAAACGAATACGTCAGCAAGATGTACGTAAACATGACGAGGTGAAAGCCATGGATAGAAAAGAAACTATTAATTTACTGCTTTACAATGTAGCCCTTGAGCACTCTGCCATAGTGCAGTATTTGTATCACATCTTTCTAATAACTGATGGGAACATAACGTCGGAGATAGAGGAAATAGCCCGTCAGGAGATGAGACACCTAAAGTGGTTCGCTCAGAAAGTGGTTCAGCTGGGCGGTCAGGTGGTTTTAGACAGGCTTGAAGACATGATAAAGGTGGGAGGTCCTGAGTGGACTGACATGCTCTCCATGGATGTAATGGCAGAGGAGGAAGCCATAAAGGTTTACAGTCAACAGCTTGAGCTGGTAAAAGACGACTCAATAAAGAAACTACTGGAAAGGGTCATAAAGGATGAAGAGCATCACAGGTTAGAGTTCTCAGAGTTGATAGAAAAAGCAAGAGAAAGCCGTTTGATTGTGATGGAAGAAGAGCGAAGCTATGACCCAAAAACCATTCAGGTTCTCAACAAGTTCCTAAAGGAAGAATACCAAACGGTTATTAACTATCTGTATCAGTTTTTCCACTCCAAAAACTGCGATTACAAGGATATTATGTTAGACCTTGCCATAGAAAGCATGGTGCATATGGGCAAGTTGGGTGAGAAGGTGGGTGAGATGGGTGGCATGCCAGACATAGGTAGGATTGACTTTTCTCCAAAGCCTCTAAAAAGCCTTCAGGAGCAGGTAAAGGCGGAGATAGACTACGAACAGGAAACTGGCGGAGAGTATGGCAAGGAGATGGAAAAAATCCAAGATACGGAGTTAAAAAGTCTTTTCCGCTTTATAGAACATCAGGAAGATTATCACAGACAGAAACTCCTCGAGTTTTTCAAACTTATGAACAGACTGACTGTAGGTAGCCTGAAGGACAAAAAAGGTGGAAAGCCATAGCCTTTCGGAAGGCTGACGGGTTATTCGCATTTGCCTTGATTTTTAGCCATTCTTAAGTAAAACTAAAATCCGCCCGCATAGGAAAGAACGGAGGGTATCCCAGACAAGCACTCGTGAAGTTTACGGGACAAATATACTGTGTATGTCTAAAATTCTGAAGTGGCTGAATATCAGGCGAAAGCACTTTTTATGCTTTTATTTGTAATTGCGTAATCAGGTCTTTTCAAGTATTTTTATGAGTCAATGAGTATTTCTTCTCTATTCTTATCAATAACTCGCTATAGCCTTCAAGTTTTTTACAGCACTGTCTCACGAAATTATAATTAGACTAAAGTGGATTAGTGGCAAAATCTTACGATTTTAATCATACCTTTTTGAAAAATACAATATAAGCATATACTAAAACTTATATACGCTTGACACAAATCAAAAAATCTGTAAAATAAATCACAAACTTTTAAAAGGAGGTTAGGTATGCTGTCAAAACAAAAG
>JANWYC010000101.1 GCA_025057245.1 Aquificaceae bacterium
AAAAACAAGATTTGACAAAGCTTTCAAAGAGGTAGCCCTGACGGGTTTTAATCCCACTGTGTGGGGTTGCGACGTTGGACTTGTGGTTGCTTTACGACATTTTTCTGCAGTTTTAATCCCACTGTGTGGGGTTGCGACAGTTTAGAAGTGGCAATAAGAACTAACCACACTTTAGTTTTAATCCCACTGTGTGGGGTTGCGACCTAATTGCTTTTCCAGCTTCTCTGCTTCTTTTCGGAGCTTGTTTTAATCCCACTGTGTGGGGTTGTGACTTGTAGTTAGTCAGGTCGTCTGAGCTTTCTGTGGGTTTTAACCTCAATGCGAAAGTTTTGAGAAGTGGCTTATATTTTCCTTCATGAACTTAATAGAGGTAATAACCGTAATCTCAGCTCTGGCAGTTGTCATAGGCATTGCGGTTACCTTGTTAAACAAAAGGATTGATGACACCAACAGAAGGATTGACGAGCTAAGGCAGGATATTGACAAAAGGCTTGACAAAATAGAACGGGAAATGGACAAAAGGTTTGACAAGATAGAGCAAGACATAAGAGAAATCCGCCAGCTTTTGTATAAGGTTTTGGAAGTTCCTCACAAAGAAGACAAATAGACTTTTACGGCAGATGAGCCAGATGCGTTAGTTTTAAGCCCACTGTGTGGGGTTGCGACTCGACCGCTATTAGATTTCTGGTTACTCTTCTCCATGTTTTAATCCCACCGTGTGGGGTTGCGGCAGTTTTGCGGTCTTCTGACTTCTAACCAAACTTTTGTTAAAATAAGAGCTTTAATGAAGAAGGTTCTTATTCTTGGTAGTGGTCCAAATCGCATAGGTCAAGGTATTGAGTTTGACTATGCCTGCGTGCATGCGGTTTTTGCTTTAAAAGAACAGGGTATAAAGACCATTATGGTAAACTGCAACCCAGAAACGGTGTCCACTGATTACGATACTGCGGATGTGCTTTACTTTGAACCTGTGGTGCTAGAAAACGTGCTTGAGGTAATAAGGCGTGAAAAACCCGACGGAGTGTTCCTTCAGTTTGGCGGTCAAACACCCTTAAAACTCTCCTTGCACTTAAAGAACTTAGGCGTAAACATCTTAGGCACTCCACCAGAAAGCATAGACATGGCGGAGGATAGAGAGCTCTTTAGAAATTTGGTGGAAAGGTTAGGGATAAAACAACCACAAAGCGGAACTGCGAGAACAAAGGAAGAGGCTCTCAAGGTAACAGAGGAGATAGGCTATCCTGTGCTTGTGAGACCTTCTTACGTGCTTGGTGGGAGGGCAATGAGGATAGTTTACGACAGAGAAGACCTTTTACAATACCTTGAGGAGGCGGTTAGCGTAAGCTACGAGAGACCTATACTCATAGACAAATACCTATCTGACAGCGTGGAAGTGGACGTGGATGCCATAGGTGACGGCGAGGATTACTTAATAGGGGCGGTAATGGAACACATAGAAGAGGCGGGCGTGCATTCTGGGGATAGCGCAGCCAGCATACCACCTTACACTTTGTCCGTGGAAGTTGTGGAGGAAATAAAAAGACAGTCAAAACTCATTGCAAAGGAGCTTAGGGTAAAGGGTCTTGTAAACCTTCAGTTTGCGGTAAAAGACGGAGAGGTTTACGTGCTTGAGGTAAACCCAAGAGCTTCAAGAACCGTGCCTTTTGTTAGCAAAACCATAGGCTATCCTTTGGCAAAGCTCTCCGCTCTGGTTGGTGTTGGTAAAAGGCTAAGGGACTTAGTGCCAGAGGTCTTTGAAAGGTTGAAAAAAGGCACAGCCCACTTTGCCAGCGATTTTATGCCCGCAAGCAAAAACATATACTCGGTTAAAGAAGTGGTCTTTCCGTGGAACAGGTTTCCTGAGGAAGACCCAGTTTTAGGTCCGGAGATGAAAAGCACTGGTGAGGTGATGGGTGTGGGAGACTGCTTCGGTCTTGCCTACTACAAAGCTCAGCTTTCTGCGGGTAGCAGGCTTCCTACAAGTGGTAAAGTCTTTTTAAGCGTAGCGGATAGAGACAAACCCAAAATCGTGGATTTGTGCGCAGGTTTTCTCAAGTTAGGTTTTGAGGTATATGCTACATACGGCACTTACCAGTATCTCTCCAACATGGGGCTTAAGGTAAAACACGTTCTAAAGGTCTCTGAAGGAAGACCTAACGTAGTGGACATGATAAAGAACCAAGAGATAAACCTTATCATAAACACACCCAGCGGTAGGAGGGAGAGAAGCGACGCATATCACATAAGAAGGTCGGCGGTTCAGTATCAGATACCATACACCACCACAGTGAGGGGAGGCTACGCCATGTTGGAGGCTATAAAGAGCTACTTGGAAAACGGCGGTAAGCTAAAGGTTTACGCCCTTCAGGACTTATGAAGATAGTAATAACGGGGGAGCCTGGTATTGGTAAGACCACGCTTATAAAAAAGTTGGTAAGAGCTCTGGATGATAAAGCTATAGGCTTCTGGACTGAGGAGGTCAGAGACCAGAAGACAAACAAACGCACTGGCTTTAGAGTGGTTAACACTGACGGGGAGAGTATGCTTTTTGCGAGCAAGACCTTCGTTTCAAAACATCTGGTAGGTTCTTACGGAGTTAACGTGCAAAGGTTCGAAAGCGTAGCACTTCCAGTGCTTGAAAGGTCGCTCAAGGAGAACAAAATAGTGGTAGTGGATGAAGTGGGTAAGATGGAGCTCTTTTCAAAACCTTTCAGAGACATTGTAAAAAAACTAATAGATGACCAGAAAAAGAGCATGGTTTTAACCATACCAATAAGAGACGTTCATCCTTTGGTAAGTGAAATAAGAAGGCTCAGAGGTGCGGTGGTCATGCAAATAACCAAAGAAAACAGAGAAAATGTGCTTGAGGACATAATCAGCCTTCTTAGTTAGAGCTTGCATGGAGAGAAAACAAGGGCTATGGTCCTAAAGTGAGCAACTGGATAATCAAAGAGTTCTTAGCCATTTAGCCATAAGAGAAACTGCTAAGGCATTAACAACCACTGCCAAGTTTCATGCTTGACCGGGAATCTCTGAACGTAAGTTTAAAAACTCAAGACAAGCAAGGATAGGCTTCGCCTTTATGGAACTTGAAAGAAAAGGCACGGAGTAATCTCGCCTGCAGCTATAATTCTAATAAAGCATGCTATTTGACATGGAAAATCCGTCAGGTTTTGACCCTTATAGCCTTTTAACGAGGTTGATAGTTCCAAGGCCGATAGCTTGGGTCTCTTCTGTGGGTAAGGAAGGCATATTTAACTTAGCACCTTTTAGCTTTTTTAACCTTATCTGCGATGAACCACCAATAGTTATTTTGTCCATTAGTAGGAAGGACGATGGTTGTAGAAAAGATACCGCAGAGAACATTCTGCATACGGGAGATTTTGTGATAAATCTTGTTTCTGTGGAGCATGTTCAAAAGGTTATGCTAACTTCGGAGGAGTTTCCTCCAGAGGTGGATGAGTTCAAAGTGGCAGGGCTAACGCCGACGAAAGTACACAAAGTCAAGTCTCCCAGGGTTGCGGAGGCTAAAGCTTGGCTTGAATGCTTGCTTTTAAAACAAGAAGAGCTTTTCGGTTATGACCTTATCTTTGGAAGGGTTGTCCTTGTTGGTGCGGAGAGTCTCGACTATAAAGTTCTAAAGCCAGTGGGAAGGCTATCAGAGAGTTTTTGTGAGCTTATTGAGATAAATCAGGAAAAGTGAAAGCAAAATCCTTAAAATATACAAGCATGGCGAAGGTAAAGATAAACAACAAAACCATAAGCGTGCCAGTGGGCGTAAGGTTTGGAGAAATACACCACGATGTGGAAAAGGCTGGCATTGAGTTTGGATGCACGGATGGACAGTGTGGTGTGTGTATATGCACCGTGAAAAAAGGTCATGAATGTCTTTCTGAAGTCTCCGAACAAGAGGAAGAGACCTTATGGAGAATAGGGGAATATGAGGAAAACAGAAGACTTGCCTGCCAGTTAGTGGTAGTTAAAGAAGGTTGTGAAATAGAGCTGGAAACAGACTGAGTTCATCACAAGCACTCAAGCTTTCACAATAGCGGTATTCTGTTAAAGGCGAGCTTAAAAGCTCAAACAAGCATAGATAAGCGGTTTTGTCTAAAAAAACTTTCTGATGCTTGATAACCAGCAACTTCAGAATTTTAGCCTGAATATGTAAGAGTTCGTAAAACTCCTGTGAATCGGAGACGAGAGATTTATTAGACAGTTAGACATAGCACATCCAAGTTACTGCATCCAAAAAGGCTCTCCGATGCTTGATATTACTTCAAGTAAGAAACTTTTACAAGTTGGAGATGAGAAGTTTATTAGGCGGTCAGAACGCTAAACGCAGGAAGAGTCTTTTGAGAGTATTCCCCAGCATGGACATTTATTTCATGCTTCAGGTTTAGGGACTAAGGCTGGCAATCACACCAGCGAGCTACACGCCCTGCCACAGGGGCGTCTGCATCACTAACTACTCGGGTAAATCCCAAGTAGTGAAGGATTGTTTCATGCTACGTCCACGCATCCCTTACTTTACACGGTCAAGTAGGTCAGCGGATGCGTTCACGACAGCACTGACGATGGATAATATACGGCAAAAGGCTGAGTTTGCAAAGAGATTAAATGAATAGTCGCTAAAACCTTAGAGTGGGGCGATTTCAGAAGCGGGATGCTAAACTGGGTTTTGTGCCATATATTTTAAACTTATGATAAGGAAAGCTACTCTCAAGGATGCTATGGGTATATACAACCTTATAAACTACTACGCAAGGGAGGGTCTTTTGCTACCCAGAAGCCTGAACTCTATCTACGAACATATAAGAGACTTTTGGGTTTGTGAAAGGAATGGTCAGTTGGTGGGTTGTGCAGCGCTTCATATAGTATGGGAAGACTTAGCGGAGATAAAAAGTCTTGCGGTCATGGAAGGCTTTAGGGGTGAGGGTATTGGTATCTCTTTGGTAAAGGCATGTTTAAAAGAGGCTAAAAGGCTGGGCGTAAAAA
>JANWYC010000102.1 GCA_025057245.1 Aquificaceae bacterium
AGAACATACGTAAAGAGCTAATGTTCAAGGTAAAGATAACGGGCATGTTTTTGAGTGGTAGTGTAGGAATGGTAGTGGGGTGAGTTGAGGCTATGGTCATGTAGATGGGTTATGGGGGTAGGCGGTGAGTAGGGGATGTGGGGGTGTTATGGAGGATACTGAAACTTTTGCTGGACACAGCAAAGCCATCGTATCAAAGGCTTTTCAGATGGTCTACGGAAGGTACATAAGGTATATTAACGAAGACTTTTACGAGGTATTTGAGAAGCTTATGTCTAAAATACCTGAAGTTAGCTTTGAAGAGGGTGAGCTGGAGGAATTTTAGTATGGTGGAGGCGGCGGGAATTGAACCCGCGTCCGAGAACCTTCAGATGCCAGAGCTTCTACAGGCTTAGCCAGTGCTTTGGCTGACCCTAAGGCGTCCACTGGCAAACTCCTTAGGGCGAGCGGGACTTGAGCTTCGGCTTCGCGCAGGTCCCGCACTGCTCGTAGCCTACACCCTTGTCTCTAAGCCCTTCCCAAAGCCCAAGGGTTAAGCTCTGGGAGAGCCGCTGCTTCTACTTAAGCAGCGAGAGCTAGTTCGTTTGCAGGAAGTGTTTTGTACGGCTGTTCAGGTTGCCACCCTACCTGCAACCCCGTCCTACAGTTCCCGTCGAACCCGTTCGCCCCCTTTTTCGAGCATTGGCTTAAAATATAAGATGGTATGCCTGCGTTGTCAAGGTTAAAAAAACTCAGAAAGCCTCTTAAGAAGCTAAGGCTCAGGAAAAAGAGGGAGAAAACCTTATTAGAAGCTTATCAGAACAGGCTAATAGAATCACTAAAGGAGCTGAGGATACCCTTACTGCTCTTGCACTTTTCCCTCAGCGTGGGAACTATAGGATACATGATACTCTCTGGTGGCAACTTTATTGACTCCATTTACATGACTGTGATAACCATAGGCACTATAGGCTTTGGTGAGATAGCAAAGGGTTCAGAAACTCCCATGGGCAGGATATTTACCACCTTTCTCTCTCTAATGGGTATAGGCGTCTTTACCACATCTGTGACCGTGGTTGTTAGAGTTTTTCTCGTGGGAGATTTGGTAAATTTGGTAAAGTATATAAGAATGCTATCCAGCATTGAAAAGCTAAGAGACCATGTAATAATATGCGGTTATAACAGAACCTCCGCCTGGCTTATAGAGCCTCTCAAAAAGAGGAAACTGGAATTCGTGGTAATAGACCACAGGGAAGAGGCTATTAAGTATATACAGATGCATAACATTAAATACTTTATCCCAGAAGAGCCTTACAAGAAAACCGCGCTCACATCCGCAGGCATAGAAAGGGCAAGGTATCTTATAGCCAACATGGAAAGTGAAGCGGAGAACATAGCGGTCATAGTAACCGCAAGGCTTCTTAGACCTAACAAGGAAGACCTGTTGATATACTCCACCGCACCTACGGACGGCTCTGCCAAAAAGTTAGAGGAGTTGGGTGCTAACAAGGTTATCGTTCCCGACAAGCTGGTAGCCAACAGAGTGTTTTCCTACATGCTTCATGAAACGAGAGGTTTTGTCTCTGACCTTTTTGACCGCATAGCTTATGGTGAGGAGGCGGAGTTGGAGATAGTGGAGCTAAAAGTAAGAGAGGGAAGTCCCATAGTTGGAAAGTTTCTAAAGGATTTAGACCTCAGAAAAACTTACGGCGTGACTGTTATAGGAATAAGAAAGGAGGGTGGAGCTCTTGAGCTTACAATATCTGGCGATACAAAAATAGAGGACGGCGATACGCTTTTAATTTTGGGAAAGCCCGTCAGCGTAAAAAAAGCAGTGGAATTTTACAAGGAGGTTCTCCGATGAAGCTGAAGAAGATAACCACAGACTTTTTTCTTCTTATGGCTCTTAGCACGAACATAAGCTTCATCTTTGGTCCTAATCCCTATGAGCTTGTTATTACAGTAATTGCCAACCTCACCGCCACCATACTTAAGCTGGGTGAAGGAAGGATATTGGCTACGGAGATGACTGCAGCAAGCTTAGTGGCAGACCTTCACCTAATACCAGCAGCCTTTATATACTTTCTTGGTGATGTTGACGAAGCGGTAAGTTTGGCTATAGGTGCGCTGGCGGTAAACATCATATCCATTTTACTTTCTATAATAGAAGCCATATTTGGCTACCTTTCAGAGGAATAGGCGTCCATAAGCCTGAGCTTCTCTCTCTCAATGGCCTCTCCAAGCTCCTTACCTTTGAGGTCTTTGAACTTCCCTGTGTCTATCTTTATGTATCTGAGCTTCTCCATGTAAAGTCTTACCTTCTCCTTTTGGTATAGCATGAGAATGAGAAGGAAGGCTTCAGGCTTGCCCTTTAGCAAAAGGTACACCTCAGAGTTTTTCTGCGCCTTCTGTAGTGAAGGAATTATCTTATAGAGCTGTTCTTTAAGAAGTCTGTAGCTTTCCCTAACCCAGGCAGGTGCGCTTATATCCTTTAAAAAGGCATCCCCTTCTTTCAGGTCTTTTATAAGCAGTATCAGATAGACCCATCCGTAGTCAAGTCTTTCTTGAGGAAACTCTATTTTGTGCCAGCTTATAACCTCCTTAAGGTTTTCTAAAAGTGTCTCCAGTTGAGGGCTAAACGTAAAGCCTTCTATTACCTGTTCAAGAATGTGGTATTTTCTATAAAGCCTGAGTATGTCTATGAGCCTTTCTTCTCTAAGGGCAAGCCTTAGTTCGTTAAGCACCCTACCCCTCGGAGACCTTTTCAGAAGTTCTGCCTCTAAGGCATTTTTCAGAAGCTTCTCAGTCCCCTTTGAAAGTCTAAAGCCAAACCTACCTGCAAACCTCAAAGCCCTCAGCATCCTTACAGGGTCCTCCACAAAGCTAACCGGGTGTAGAACTCTAAGAATGCCGTCCTTCAAATCCCTAAGACCTCCAAAGTAATCCACCAGCGTGCCAAAGTCCTCGGGGTTTATGGAGATAGCCATGGCGTTTATGGTAAAGTCTCTTCTTAAAAGGTCCTCCTTCAGCGTCGCAGGTTCAACTACTGGATAGGCACCCGGGTGTGGGTAGGTTTCCCTTCTGGTGGTAGCCAGCTCTATTTTATGACCTTTTACCTTCATATGGGCAGTGCCAAACTCAGGGAAGGTGTGTGCTTGAACATCCCAAAGGCTTGATAGCTTTAGCGCCAGCTCTATGGCGTTTCCTTCCACCACTATGTCCATGTCCCAGAGGCTTCTTTTCATAAGAAGGTCTCTGACCACACCACCAACTAAATAGACCTTGTAACCCATAGCCATTGCTTCAGAACCCAGATTTTCAAGCAAAGGTCTTATCTCCTCAGGAAGTTGTATCCTCTTCTCCAGAGCTCTAAGCTCCTTTACCTGTTCTCTGTAGGTATGCAGAAGGTCAAGCCTTGTAATCACGCCCACCACTTTGCCATCCTTTACTACAGGCACCAGCTTCTCTCCGTATCTGGAAAGCACTTCCTCCGCATTCCACACAAAATCCTCTGGTTCAAGAGTATGAAAGTCCTCCACCATAAAATCTCTCACTTTACCCTTCACTCCGTGCTTGTGAGCTCTAAGAAGGCTTTTCTTATAAACCACGCCTACCAGATTACCCTCTGTATCAACCACGGGTGCACCAGCAAAGTTTCTCTGAGTAAGCTCAAAGAGAGCAAGCTCCGCATCCATATCTTGAGGTATCAAAAAGGGAGGGCATGCCATTACCTCTCCTACCCTTAGAGGCACCTTCTTGCCCATCAGCATTGATTTAAGTAGGCTTTTTAGCCTCTCTCCAGAAACACCCTCTAACTTGACCGCGCTGGCAAACTCGTGCCCTCCACCGCCAAACTTCCTAAGCACCTCAGAGACATCAAACTCACCCCTAACGGAACGACCAAAAAGATATGTCTTGTTACCCGCCTCCACCACCGCAAAGAAAGCAGAGGATTCTCTTATGTCCTTTAGCTGGTATATAAGACTAAGTATATCAGGGCTGTATTGCTCCGCTCTGAGAACTACAAGACACACCCTCTTCCCTTCAATAAACAAGTTTTCAAGCCCTGTCATGTGTTTTGAAAGTAGGTCTATGTCCTCCTTGCTTATACCACCACTGAGAAGGTTTCTCAAAAGTCTTAGGTTTGCACCCTTCTCAAGAAGCCAAGCAACCGCTCTAACATCTCTGGGTGTTGTTCCTTCGTAAGTAAGCATGCCGGTGTCTTCGTATATACCAAGAGCGAGCAACGTGGCGGATTCTGGGTCTATGTCCAACCCTTGCTTGATGAGCTCTTCCACCAACAGGGTGGTGCAACTGCCTACGCTTTCAACCTTCCCCTTAAAGTGTGTAGGCGCCTGTGGATGATGGTCGTAGATGTATATTTCTCTTATCCTTTCCTTGAACCTCTCCAAGTAATCCTGATAGTTATGACTGTCTACCAGCACTAAGTCAAAAGAGTCTGGTAGGTTGTTCAGTATACAAAACCTGTTTTCAAACTTGGTAAGCACTTCGCTGGCTTTTCTGGAAAGGTATTGAGGTCTAAAGATGCAGGCATCTTGATGCAGGAGCGTTACGCAGTAAGCGGAGGAGAGTGCATCCAGGTCCGCATCCTCTTCAAGGAACACTACCTTTTGCATAAGGTTAAAATTATAGTGTGGAAAAGTTTGTGCTTTTTGTCCTCGTAGGCTCTTTCCTTGGTATGGCTTTTGTGGAGTTTACCTACAGGTTTCTGAGAGGATGGCATCTGAACCTTTACTTTCTTAGTCTACCCGTAAAGCTACTCCTTTGGGCTTTGGTTTTCTTAATATGCTATCTAAAAGGTGGTGTGTCTGGCTTACTTGCCTGCATTCTCAGCTTTATTTTCGGCTTCCTGCTCATGCTTTCTTTAAGGGGGTTTGTAAAAAGTGGAGGAGCTAAAGTTTCTTGAACCCTTGTTC
>JANWYC010000103.1 GCA_025057245.1 Aquificaceae bacterium
GAGAAGGGTATAAAGTGCGGATAATGAACCAGTGGGGTGGAGTAGCCCACCCCTTCCTTGAAGGGGTTGAGCTGGATAGAGGGCTCTTGCAAGAGCTGGAGGAAGGCTTCCACATAAGGCTACAGAACTTCGGTAGAGATATACTCTTTCACGGCCCTGGGTTTAAACACTACGAAGTGGAAGACTTTTCCATAAAGGCTGGTCCAAAGTTCGTAGACATATCCATAACTGGGAAAAACTGCGAGCTTATGTGCGACCACTGTGCCTCTAAGATACTCTGGCACATGATACCCGCCACGACGCCAGAGGAGCTCTGGAAGGTGGCTGTGGAGCTAAAGACAAAGGGCGTGGAAGGCATTCTCATATCAGGCGGTTCAAACAAGGACGGTGTGGTGGAGCTCTACCCATTTCTCTGGTCGATGAAAAGGATAAAGGAAGAGCTGGGGATGTTTGTAAGCTGTCATGTTGGTCTTGTGGACAGAGAGCTTTCTGAAGGTCTGAAGGAAGCCAAGGTAGACGCAGTTCTCTTGGATGTTATAGGCGATGACCAGACTATAGCTCAGGTTTACAAACTACCCCACAAAAGCACGGAGGACTACGAAGAATCCCTCAGACTTCTGAAGGAAGCGGGACACAACTTAGTTCCACATGTCATCATCGGTCTTGATTACGGAGAGATAAGGGGAGAATACAGAGCCATTGACATGATAGCTCAGTATGAGCCTTCAGCTCTTGTGCTTGTGGTGGTAATGCCCTACTTTGGAAAGGCAAGGTTTCAACTGCTCCCGCCTCCAAGAGTAGAGGAGAGCGCAAAGGTGATACTCTACGCAAGGAAGACTCTTCCAAAAAGACCAGTGGTTATAGGCTGTGCAAGACCCGCCGGCTCTGAAAGGGTCAAGTTTGACCTTTATGCTCTTCACGCAGGCGTGAACGGCATAACCTTCCCTGCGGAGGGTGTGGTTAGCTACGCAAAAAGTATAGGTTTGAACCCAGTTGTATCACCAAACTGTTGCTCTACAGTTTTTTTGCACTAGATTTATAAGCCATGAAAGTTTTTGACCTGGAGACCGCAAGAGAACTTATAACTGTTATAAAGCCTATAGTGGAAGAGATAAACTCTAAAAGGGAAGAGGCTTATCAGGCTATCTCAAAACTTGAAGAAGAGACTGATGAGCTTGAGAAAATCTTTCTGAAAAGCCACATAAAAGACTTGGATGCTGAGATTAAAAAGCTCCTACAGAAAATAGAGTCGTTAGGCGGTGTTATAAAGGGCTTAGACCCTATACTCGTGGACTTTCTTTCTTTTCATCAAAATCGCTACATTTGGCTTTGCTGGAAAGAGGACGAAGACACCATTATGTTCTGGCACGAGCTGGATGAAGGTTTTGCGGGAAGAAGGCCAATAGAAGAGCTATTTGAGGAGATTTAGAGCTCTTTTTAGCTCTTCCACGTTATCGGTTGCTACGCCGTCCACGCCCCTTGTAAAGAGCTCCATTGCCTTTTCTGGCTCGTTTACAGTCCAAGCGACTACAAAAAGCTTTAGCTTGTGAGCAAAGTCTATAGCCTTCTGCGTGGCTAAGTTGTATCTGGGTAGAGCTATGGAACAACCCAGTTTTTTAGCCTCAGGGATAGAGCCAGGTGGTTTTGCGTAAACCAGCCCAGTCACCAGCTTACTTTTAAAAGGCTCAAGTGCTTGAGGATAAAAGCTAATAACGGCTACCCAATCTTTGACGTTTTTGCCTTCTACAACCCTAAGCACTGCCCCTGCATCCTCTGGATGCTTTACCTCCAAAAACATACCTACTCTACCATTTACCAGCTCAAGAGCATCTTCGAGCCTTGCAAGGCTATAGCGGTCTCTCGAGAGCTCTTTTAATTCCTCCCAGTCTGTTTCTCTTATGTTTATGTCTACGCCAAAAGTTCTCTTGAGGTTTTCATCATGGCTAAGCACCAAGACCCCATCCCTCGTTTTTTGAATATCCACCTCCACTACGTCCGCACCCGTCTCTATGGCTTTCTGAACGGACTGGAGCGTGTTTTCAAGCTCTTTGGCGGGCATACCTCTATGACCTACAAGAGCTCTTTTTGACAGTTTTTCAAGAAGGAGCATGCTACGATTATAGCAGGGGAAGTCAGCTAAATGAGAGATGAGTTATTTCCAAAAAGGCTCAAAACTCAGCGGAGTTAGAATTTGAGTCTGGTTTGGCGAAGTTGCTGTCTTACGCTCCTTAGATAGGTTTCAAACGTTCTCCAGACGCTCTTGACTGGAGAAGTAGAGAGTTTTATAATAGTAAGCCTTAAGAGCCGGTAGCTCAGTCGGCAGAGCAACGGACTTTTAATCCGTGGGTCGCGGGTTCGACTCCCGCCCGGCTCATACTCTACACATACAAAGGATAAGCGTGAAAACCCTCGTAGATGCTTCCACGCCTTCTACTCTCTGCGATGTAAGCGATGTGAGTTTAAGAGGACTATTTTAGGGTTTGTAGCGTGGTTGTGTTTGATAAACTGAGTTAATGTAGAATGTTGGACCTACTCCCGTGTGGCTGGAGGGTAAGAAATGAAGTTTTTGGTAGTAGGAGTTGGTGCGGTTGGAAGTGTATACCTTGCCTTTTTGAGTAGGGCGGGACACCAAGCGGTAGGACTTTTGAAAAAGGGAAGAGCTCTTAACAGCATATGCGTGGAAGGTATTTGGGGAGACTTTGTGCAAGAAGTTAGGGCGGTTGACAGTTTGGAAATGCTTAACTACGAGCCTGATGTGGTTATTCTTACGGTTAAGAGCTACGACACGGAGCAGGCTTTAAAAAGCATAGAGCCTGTAATTTCAAAGGGTAGTCTTCTTATGGTAGCTCAGAACGGCTACGGGAATTACGAGAAGGCTGTGGAGCTTTTTGGTAGAGGTAGAGTTTTGCTTGCCAGAGTTATATTTGGTGCGAAGCTAATAGACTACGGGCACGTGAGAGTAACGGTGTGTGGTGATGATGTAGTAATAGGAGACCCTGCGGGTGTTGTGGAGGACTCTTTCCTCAAGGAGTTGGCGGGGATGTTCTCAAGGGCTGGCATACCAAGTAGGCACGAGAGGGACGTTTACAAGTATCTGTGGGATAAAATACTTTACAACTGCGCTTTGAACCCTCTTGGTGCTTTGTTTGAAACAACATACGGACGGCTGGCGGAGAACCCCTACACAAAAAGTCTTATGGACGCAGTAATACAAGAAGCCTTTGAAGTGATAAAGGCTCATGAAATACCTACCTTTTGGAACTCTCCAGAGGAATACAGAAAACACTTTTACGAAAGGCTTATCCCTCCCACGAAAGACCACTACCCATCCATGTTGGAAGACTTGAAAAGGGGCAGGACTGAAATAGACGCACTTAACGGAGCTCTCGTAGAGCTAGGAAGACAGAAAAGCCTTAACCTGCATGTGAACCAGACCATAGTAAGTCTGATTAAGGCAAAGGAGCTCTTTAATCTACCTTGAGGACTGTGAGAAAGGCTTCTTGAGGCAACTCTACCTTGCCGAACTGCTTAAGTCTCTTCTTACCTTCTTTCTGCTTTTCAAGTAGCTTTTTCTTTCTGGTTATGTCTCCACCGTAGCACTTGGCGGTTACGTTTGCTCTCAGCGGTGGTATTCTTTCAGAGGCTATGACCTTTGTTCCTATACCCGCCTGCACTTTAACCTCAAAGAGCTGACGCGGTATGACGTCTTTTAGCTTTTCCACCAGCTGTCTTGCTCTTCTGTAGGCTTTTTCTCTGTGAACTATAAAAGAGAGAGCGTCCACTGGCTCGTTGTTTATGAGAATGTTGAGCCTTACCAAGTCCTCTTCTCTAAAACCTATAAACTCGTAATCGTAAGACGCATAGCCCCTTGAAACGCCCTTTACCTTGTCGTGAAAGTCCAAGATAACCTCGCTTAGAGGCATTTCGTATTCAAGCAAGACCGTGTTTGTGTCTAAGTATGTAAACTTTTTCTGTATTCCTCTTTTTTCCTGACACAGGTTTATTATGTTGCCTACGTAGTCTTTTGGGGTTATTATGGTAAGTAATACGAACGGTTCTTCAAGAGCCTCTATACTGCCCCAGTTTTCTGGGAGTTCTGAAGGATTTCTTATCTCTTTTATCTGACCGTTTTTGAACCTGACTCTGTAAACGACGCTGGGTGCGGTTGTGATAAGGCTTACGCAGTATTCCCTTTCCAGCCTTTCTTGGACTATTTCCATGTGAAGCAAGCCCAAAAAACCAACTCTGAAGCCTAAACCAAGCGCCGGGGAGCTTTCTGGTTCAAACTGCACCGCCGCATCGTTTATGCTGTATTTTTCAAGAGCGTCCCTTAACTCCTCGTAGGTGTATCCCTCAGAAGGATACAAGCCTGCGTAAACCATGGGCTTGGCAGGTCTAAAGCCCGGCACTGGCTCTGGCGTCGGGTTTTTGGCATCCGTTATGGTATCTCCAACCCTTATGTCTCTGACGTCTTTGATGGATGCGGCTATGTATCCCACGTCACCCGCTACGAGTTTTTCAAACTTGGTAAGCTTGGGCGTCTGCGCACCTACCTCGGTAACCTCAAACTCCTTACCGGTGGAAAAGAGCCTGATGCGCATGCCGGGCTTTACCTCTCCGTCAAAAACCCTTACAAAAGCCACCGCACCCCTGTATTGGTCGTAGTAGGAGTCAAAAATCAAAGCCTTTAGAGGTTTATCCGCATACCCTTTTGGTGGAGGCACTCTTCTAACTATGGCTTCAAGGATGTCTTGTATGCCTATGCCTTCCTTTGCGGAGGCTAATATTACATCTTCTGAAGACAGCCCGAGCACCTCTTCTATCTGCCTTTTTACCCTCTCTGGGTCCGCCGCTGGCAGGTCTATTTTGTTTATCACTGGTATGATAACAAGGTCTTGTTCTACCGCCTTCCAG
>JANWYC010000104.1 GCA_025057245.1 Aquificaceae bacterium
ACTCCCAGCACATAGAAGAAGCTCTCTCTTCAGGCGTTTTGAACATAGGTGTAATAGAAAGAGAACCCTCAGATAGGTTTAACTCAATAAAGTGGTTCATGGATGAGATAGTATTTTTCACCCATCCCTCCCATCCCTTTGCCATTAAAGGAGAGATAGAGCCAGAAGAACTCTACAATGTAGACCTTATATTTAGGGAAGTCAGTTCTGGAACGAGAAAGGTCGTTAAAGAGGAGTTAGAAAGACTGGGAGTTATATTTGAGAGGCTCAACATAAAGATAGAGATAAACTGCGGAAGGTCCATAATCAGTATGGTTAAGAAAGGATACGGTTGTAGCTTTCTCTCCAAAGGCATATTGGAAAGTGCTATTCAGGATGGTAGCGTAGTTCCTGTAAAAATAAAAGGCTTTAACGCAATAAGATGGTATTACATCATATACTCAGAAAGTGAGAGGCTTACCTACCTTGCTAACAGGTTTATGAAGTTTCTCCTTTCCAAGACCAGCTCTGAGCTGATAGCAAGATGAGAAAGGGTGTTATCTTTGATGTAGACGGCGTAATAGTGGACGTGAGTCAGTCTTACCACTATGCCATAAAACACACTGCGGAGCACTTTCTAAAAAAGGAAGTAGACATAGAGGAAGTAAGAAGAATAAAGTTTTCAAGGGGCATAAACAACGATTGGCTGGCTACCCTTGAGGTGATAAAGCACATGGGGGGTGAGGCAAAGCTGGAGGAGGTTGTATACGTTTTTAACCAGTTTTACCATAAGTTCAGAGACAGAGAAAGGCTTATGCTGGATGCGAGTTTTTTTAGAAAACTGAAGGACGACGGATACCCTCTGGGATTGGTTACAGGAAGACCAAGGGAAGACTTGCGGTATTTGCTTGAAAAGCATCAGCTCAAACCCTACTTTGACTTCATAGTGGATGAGGATACTATAAGCCAAAAGCATCTAAGAAAGCCCCATCCCTACGCCCTTCACCTGTGCATAGAAGGTATGAAATTGGACAAGAGCGTGTACATAGGAGACAGCCTTGCGGATTGGGAGATGGTAATGGCTTACAGAAAGCTCTACAGTAAACCAGTGGAATACATACACGTGGGAGATAGAGTTGTTCCTCAAGGTGTTATACCAACTAAGCCTGAGCGCCTCCCTGAGGTTCTTCCAGAGGTTTTGCGGACTCTATGAGAAGTATGGGTATATCTTCCTCTACAGCGTAGTAAACTTTACACTGCAAGCACACCAGAACATTTCTATCCATATCGTAAAGCAGGTCCCCTTTACACTTAGGACAGGCGAGTATTTCCAAAAGTTCCTTACTTACCATGCTAAAACTATCCTCCTATCTGAAACATTTCAATCTTTTTTGGTATTATACCCCGATTTATAAGCTCTAACCGCTTTTCAGAATAGTTGTCCTCCCTTTCAGCCCACAAACTACACACAAACCGTCTTATTGTCTCTTCATCCGCATTAGCTCTTAAAAGTCCTTTTATGTCGTGACCTTCCTGAGCAAAAAGACAAGTAAGAAGTCTGCCGTCTGCGGTTAACCTAAGTCTGTTGCAGTCTCCACAAAAGGGCTGAGTAACAGAAGACACAAAACCAACTTCAACATGGCTATCTTTGTGTCTGTATCTCTGTGCTACCTCTCCTCTATAGCTTCTTTCAACGGGTTCAAGGTCGTAGTGTTGACTTATGACATCCCGCATCTCTTTTACTGAAAAAACCCTATCCATAGACCATTCGTTCAAGTTTCCCACATCCATAAACTCTATAAACCTGACCGTCACCCCCATATCTCTAAAGAAACCCACCATATCAACTATTTCCTCGTGGTTTACACCCTTTATGATGCACACGTTCACTTTGACGGGCGACAGTCCAACATGTAAGGCTTCTTGTATACCTTCCAGAATTTTGCTAACCTTAACCTCCCTACCTACCAGCTTGGATAGTGTATGGTCTCTCAAAGAAGGCAAGCTTACAGTAACCCTTTTTAGCCCAGAAGCTTTGAGAGCCCTTGCTTTTTCCTTTAACTTAAGACCGTTGGTGGTAAGGCTCAAGTCTTCAAGTGGAAGGTCTGAAAGCATGGCTATTAGCTTTTCTACGTCCCTTCTTATGAGAGGTTCACCACCAGTAAGCCTGACCTTTTTGACGCCAAGAGGAATAATAGCTTTCACAAAATCCCTTATTTCCTCAAACCTTAGTATTTCATCACGCCTGAAGAACTGATAGTCCTCTCCATCGGGCATGCAAAAGTTGCACCTAAGGTTACATCTGTCTGTGATGGAGACCCTTAGGTCTCTCAGCTCTCTGCCGAGCTTATCTCTTGTCATGCTCCCTGCACCCATCTATACGTGCCGTCCTGAAAAACTTCCTTTTTCCATATGGGCACTCTCTTCTTTACTTCATCTACCGCATACCTGCAGGCTCTAAAGGTCTCTTCCCTATGTCTGCCAAAAACAAGAACCATAAAGGAAGGTTCAGTTACTTTTACAACACCAAGCCTGTGATGTATGAAAACTTCGGTAACGGAGAATTTTTCAAGGGTTTCTTCCCTTATGACCTGCATAACTTTTATAGCCATCTCTGGAAAGGCTTCGTAGTGTAGTTCTAAGACGCCACCATCGTCTGGAGCGGAACGAGCTATTCCAAGAAATATAACACTTGCTCCACATTCCTGAGGTGGTTCATACCCAGATAAAGTTCTTTCTACGCCTATCCATTCCACGCCCAGGTAAACTTTGGGAATCATGTTTATGATTATAGGCTTGATTGCGCTTTTAGAGATGACTTATCTCAAAAAGTTTTTAAATTATTATACATGCCAGAGGCAAAAAGTAAACTTAGCAAATCTCAGAAGGCGGCCATACTTCTAATGGTTATGCCACCTCAGGTATCTGTGGAAATTATGAAAGAGCTTTCTGACGAGGAAATTCAGGAGATACTGTTCCACGCTACTAACATTCAAGGTGTAACGCTGAAAGATATTGAAGATATAGCTAAAGAATTTATAGAAGAGTACAAAGCGGCTTCCTTCATAACACCCGACCTGGATGCTCTGTTGGAGTTTGCAAGAAAGACCCTTCCACCTGACAAGTTTGCCAAAATATACGAATTTCTTAGCAATTCAAACCTGATAAAGAGTTTTCAGGAACTTGAAAGGGTTGACAGTAAAATACTAGCAAGTATACTCAGAAACGAGCATCCACAGACGGCTGCCGTAGTGCTTTCTCAGCTAAACCCAGCAAAGGCTTCAGACGTGCTCAAGCTGATGCCGGACACCGTAGCCATAGAGGTAGTAAAGAGGTTAGCTACTCTCGAGAACATATCCCCAGAGTTTTTTGGAGAGCTTATAGAAGTGCTTGCGGAGGAGATAAGAGGTATGGGTATAAGCGGTATAATGCAAAAGATGGAAGGTATAACTCTTACCGCAGAACTCCTCAACATGCTTGACAGAGATACCACTAACAGAATACTGGCAAAACTGGACGAAGAGGACCCTTACCTTTCTGAGAAGATAAAGGAGAGGATGTTCACCTTCGAGGACATCAGAAAACTGGACAACAGGGCTATTGTGGAAATACTCAAGGCAGTAGACAAGAGCACGCTGATAATAGCTCTCAAGGGAGCGCCCGAAGACATAAAAGAGAAGTTCTTTGCTAACATGTCTAAGAAGGCGGCGGACATTATGAAAGAGGATATGGAAGCACTCGGACCCGTGAGAGCTTCAGAGGCGGAGAAAGCTCAAAAGCAGGTTATACAGGTTATAAAGAGCTTGGCAGACCAGGGTATTATAGACATCTCTGGTGGGGAATCTTATGTATAAGAGAGAGTTCCAACCTTTGCATCCTTCTCATAACATGCAAGTTCAGCAAGAAGAGAAACCAAAAACTCGAGCTGTTGATGAAAAAACAAACTGTAAAGAGGTGGAAGCCTACTACGTTGGTAAGATAAAAGAGTTTGAAAAAGAAACCGCTGAGTTAAAGCTAAAGGTGTCAAACCTTGAAAAGGAAAAGGAAAAACTTATGCAGGAAAAGGAAGAGCTCCTAAGAGAAAGGGAAAAACTCACAATTCAAATCAAACAAAAGGATACAGAAAGGGAGATTATAAAAGATGTTTGTGAAAGAGTTGGAGAGAGTCTAAAAGAAATGCTATTGGGAGTGCAATCCGCAGTAAGGGAGGAAATTTTGCTAAAAGCTGTAGAACTTACGAAAAAACTTCTGCTGTCAAATTACCTACCAAAGGAGGATGTGCTTCCTAGGGCTCTACGGAGAGTTTTAGAATCAGACATTGAGTTGAAAGGTCAGGTTAACCTTTTTTTGAGCCCTGCGGACTTGGAAAGGATAGAGCCCCACATAAGGCTTATAAGGGAAAAGTTGGGTGATGCGGTTCAATTGAGCGTGTTTGCGAAGGAAGGTCTAAATGATGGTGAATTTATAATTGAGACCCAGAAGTTATGGATAGAAAGACGATACGAAGAATTGCTACATGACCTTGCGGAGATGATGGAAGATGATAGAAGCGTTCAAAGTATATCACAAGATTTACAGGGCTAGTGGCGTATACCTAGAGGCATACAACACAGAAGGCGCAGTAGGAGACCACGTGATTATATACTCTATGCGACATGGTCCCATAGAGGGGGAGATAATAGGTTTTAACGAAGACCGCTGTATCATAATGCCCTTTTCGCAAGTATCTGGTGTTAAGGCGGGTGACAAGGTATGGATAAAAAAGGAGCATGTATCCACCACAGTAGGAACGGAGCTCTTAGGTCAGGTAGTAGACCCTTTCGGGAAAAGGTTAGAAGACGGTTTAAGGGTGGGTCGTGAAAAAAGACCCATCATCTTAGAGGATATAAACCCTCTGGAGAGAGAAAGGATA
>JANWYC010000105.1 GCA_025057245.1 Aquificaceae bacterium
GATTACAACAGGGATTACAACAGGGATTACAACAGGGATTACAACAGGGGTTACAGCAGGGAAGGTTTGAGGGGCTATTAGAAGAGGCTCAGGAGATGGTGCTTGAGGTAATTGAAGTGAAGCTTGGGGAGGTGCCAAAGCTATTGGAAGAACAAATCAAAACAGAAACTGACCGAGAGAAGCTAAAAAAGCTTCACAGGGAGCTCATCCTTACTACAAACCCCGTGGAAGTAATCCAACGATTTGGCTATAAAGTCAATGAAACCTAATAAAAAACACCATACACTGAATCTCTAAAAATCCGCTATGTCCAATAAGGGTTTCAGCATCCTTCATAACATCTCAAACCCCCTACTCACCACCCACCCCCATAACCTGCTCTACATGACCATAACCTCAACTTACCCCACTAACGTTCCTGCACTATCACTTAAAAACGTACTCGTTATCATAGCCTTGAGCGTTAGCTCCTTCCGCATGTTCTCAAACTTTACACCACTCACCAAACCATGGCTTAAAAGACGAAAAGAAACCCATGAAGTCAAAGATTATGACAAAGCATTGTGGTAGGTTTTCTAGCTTATCTGGCAAGTGGTCAAAGTGGAGCTCTTTTCTCTCGTTATAATTTTTTTTCAATCTATCCTCATAGGGTAATACTATCTCATAAGCCTAATACTGAAACGAAGCAATATACTATAGATATTTTCTATGGCACGGCACTCCTCTCTCTCTTTGACCAGACTTTAAGAGAAGTTATGGAAAGACTCCCTATCAAGATTATCCAAATCCTCTTTGGCTCTAACGTTTCAGAAGTCCTCGAAAACACCTTTCATGCAACCAAAGAGAGAAAGGCAGACTTTATGGAAAGGCTTGAAGATGGCACCATTGTTCACATTGAAATTCAGAGCTCCTATGACTCCACTCTGCCTATGAAGTTAATCGAGCTTTACTTAATGATTTATGAAAGATACAAGGTCTATCCTTTACAGTTTTTGCTTTGGGTAGGAGACGGGAAGTGTCCTTACAAAGAAAAGTATCGTTTGGGGGAACTTAAGCACCGAGTCAAGGTTGTGGATATGAAGAAAATTAGTTGTAGGGAGTTCATTGAGAGTGAAGTGGAGGAGACCAGTTGCTTGCTATTTTGTGTAAGAGAGAAGGCGACTTTTTGGATAGGCTAAGGAAGAAGATTAAGAAGCTGGATGAAGGGAAGCGGAAGGACTTTTTAATGAAGCTTTTGATGCTTGCAAGGTTGAGGAGGATGTCTAATAATGAATTTGTCTAAAAAATACTTTCTGATGCTCCACATTTAGCAACTTCCCATGAACTAGAGACGAGAAATTTATTAGACATTTAGATATTAGACAAAACATTTCCAATCTCTCCTTATGTGGTGTATTGTCTCACAACCTAATATTAGACACCGCGGGGAGTAGAGCAATTTCTTACACAGCGTGTTTTTTCTACTATAATTTTAAGGATGTTAGTTTTTCTCTTGCCCTACAGTAAGAAACAGCGCCTTATCCAATACAAAGACTGCGGTGGGGAGCTATCTTTTCCGCCAGAATTTGAACCGTTCTTCAGGCTTCTTGAACGAGCCTTTTCAAAAAATAACAGCCTATCGCCCCTTTATAGGAGGTTTGCGAGCTCCTTCTGGGAGAGTTTAGAGTTTTGGTCTATGCCAAAGAAGGTAAAAGACTACCTTTCGGAGCACTCCTGGGTAATGTCTCCCCTGCATGGTTTGGTAAAACCTGACGCTTGCGTGCCATACACACCCATTAGTTGGAAGGAAAAGTATGAGGGAAAACCGCTTTTAGATTTCTGGAGAGTGCATCTGAAAAACTTATCTTTAAAGCTTTTTAAAGACAAGGTGGTTTTACCTCTTATTCCTAAGGCTTACCTCCATCTTTTTAACTTTTCCACCGCTCAGAAGATAGTCTTTTTTGAGTATTATAGGAGAGATAGTAAAGTTAGAAATCCAGCAAAGCATTACGCATATAGTCTTAGGTATATTGCGGAGAGAGAACTTAGCCTTCAGGAGTTGCAAAAGATAAACTTCTATGACTACAGGGTAGAAAAGTTAACGGATAACCATAAAAGCCTAATATTAACTCTGAGGTCAGAGGGTAAATATGAATTATGAAAAGCCTTACCTCTCAGTGGTAATTCCTGCTTACAACGAGGAGGACAACATACCAATACTCTACAGTAAATTAAAAGAAGCTCTTCAGAAACTTGGAAAGGACTATGAGGTTATTTTCGTGGATGATGGTTCCACTGACGCTACATGGGAGAAACTCTTGGAGATAAGTAAAAAAGATGAAAGTGTGAAGCTTATAAGGTTTAGGAAAAATTACGGTCAAACGGCAGCCATGTATGCGGGCTTTCAGCATGCTTGCGGTAATGTGATAGTCACTCTAGACGCAGACCTACAGAACGACCCAGAAGACATACCAAAGCTTATACAGAAGCTTGAAGAGGGTTATGACATAGTTAGCGGTTGGAGAGTGAACAGAAAGGACGCATTCCTCTCACGCAGGCTTCCTTCCATCATAGCCAACAAACTTATATCGATGGTTACTGGCGTGAATTTGCACGACTACGGATGCACCCTAAAGGCTTACAGAAGTGAAGTAGTGAAGAAGCTTGAGTTATACGGAGATATGCATAGATTTTTGCCAGCTTTAGCCAAAAGAATTGGAGCAAGAGTAACAGAGATACCTGTAAACCATAACCCAAGAATTTACGGAAAATCCAAATATGGTATCGGAAGAACTATAAGGGTCATATTAGACATATTTCTGGTAAAGTTTCTAAACGAATACATAAACAAACCTATGTATGTGTTTGGAAGCCTCGGCTTTATCCTGCTCAGTCTGGGTTTGCTATTGCTCTTCTATCTTATTTTTATTAAAGTTTTCCTCGATGAGGATATAGGCAGGCGTCCTCTACTAATACTAAGCGTGCTTTTTACCTTAGCCGGTATTCAATTAATATCCACTGGCATAATTGCGGAGCTCTTAGTTAGGATTTACTACAGAACTAAAGAGGATAAACCGTTTGTGATTGAAGAAAAGGTTAACTTCTAATGCTGGTTTTTCATTACTCCGCATTTCTATGTATGTGATTACTATTTACCAATAAATAGTGATTTCTCATCCAGCGTAGAACTTTGGTTATACTATTAGACCTATGGCGGTTGTATACGAGGGTAAAGCTAAGATAATATACGAGTTAGAAGGCGAACAGGATAAGTATGTGGTTTACTTCAAAGACACTGCCACTGCCTTTGATGCTACCAAAAAGTCGGAGGTGGAAGGAAAGGGAGTGCTTAATAATACGCTCTCCGCAATAGCTTTTCAAATTCTTGAAGAGAAAGGCATAAAAACCCACTTTATAAAGAAACTATCCGATAGAGAGATGCTCGTGTGGAAGGCGAAAAGATACGATTTGGAAGTGGTTGTAAGGAACATATCCGCAGGAAGTTTGTGTAAAAGGCTGGGACTTAAAGAAGGTCAAAAGCTAAACAAGCCTTTAGTAGAACTTTTTTACAAAAAAGACGAGCTTCACGACCCACTTATATGCATTGAACATAGTTTGCTTTTAGGTATAGCCAGTAGAAAAGAAATACATGAAATAATAAAAATAGCACGCAGAGTTAACAAAGTTTTAAAAGAATTCTTCCGTTCAAATGGTCTTATTTTAGTGGACTTTAAGTTAGAGTTTGGTAAACTAACTGATGGTAGCATAGCGGTAATTGACGAAATATCACCAGATACCTGCAGGCTCTGGGATGCTGAAACTGGCGAGAAACTTGACAAGGACAGGTTTAGGTTTGACCTTGGAGACCTCTTAGAGGGCTATAGGAAAGTTCTTCAAAAGATTCAAGGTGGATAGACTACCAGTATAACCCTTCCCATGCCTGACCACAGCCTATCGAGCTCCTCTGCGCTAAACCTCCTTGCCTCTTCGTAACCAGTGTGAAGAATAAAGCTGTCTTCTTTGTAGCCTACCACAACCATGTAATGAGGTCTGCTTAACCCAAACCTACCCATTTCCACCAGAATTATAGGAGGTATGCCTTTGTCAAGAAAGTTTTTTATATCATGGAGACTGCCCTTCCTCGTTTCAGCCCTGAGACCGAAAGACCTTGCGTAGTTCTCTAGGTCTGTGATTAACGCACCTTTAAGTTTAGGGTGGTAAACGCTCTTAGCTATGGTCTCCTGCGGTATATGAATGCGGTAAAAGCCTAATACAGAACTTAGAGAAGCAGGACCACAGAAGCTATCCTGCTGTTTTACGAAGGGAACTTCCAACTCCTTACAGCTTATGAGGAGAGGAATTAGAAGTAGGAGAATCCTCACCTTATTATAATTTCTTTGTTTAAAAGTCTAAGAAGCACTACTACTAGGATAGCCACGATAAGCACGCCTATGGTAAAACCCAAGACATCCCCACCAGCCAGCACTTTATCCGAAGCCTTTGCCAAAAGGTGTATTTGCTCGTCGTTCAGCTGAGAGAGTTTATTTTCCACTTCTTCCTTGGTTAGACCGTAAGCCTTTAGTTTTTCCTGAACTTCTTTGCTCTCTAAAACTCTCTGGATTTTGCTTAGGTCCTCTTCCCTGCTTGTAGAAGAGACCTCAGAAGGTGGCTTTGAGCCTACCAATCCCGCTACCGCTGGTGCGGAGTTAAAGGCAAAAAACCAAAGGGCTACACTGAGAACCAAAGTTCGCCTGGTTAAAAACTTCAGCATATCTCCACCTCCTTAGGTGCTTACCTTGTAAGCTATTATACTAGAAAAGCCAACTTATTCTCACAGTCGTTTATTCCACCACGAAGGTAAGCCCTGCAGATGGAATGACTATACACTTTTCTTGGGTTTGACG
>JANWYC010000106.1 GCA_025057245.1 Aquificaceae bacterium
ATACAAGCTGTCAAAGTTAGGATACAAAACTATCGTAGTCTCCCTTGACCCAGCTCATAGCCTCGGTGATGCCTTTGATATCCCAGAAGAGGAGAAGGTTAAGGCAAAGGGATTGCCTATAAAAATATCAGACAAGCTATACATTCAAGAAATAGACATTCAGGAAGAGGTAGACAGATACTGGGGAGACGTCTACAGATTTCTGGAGTTATTGTTTAACACAACAGGATTGGACGAGGTGGTTTCAGAAGAGCTCGCCATATTGCCGGGTATGGAAGAGGTTACCAGCTTGTTGTACGTGAATAAGTATTACAGAGACGGTGAGTTTGATGCGTTGGTGCTTGACCTGCCCCCCACGGGCGAGTCTCTTAGGTTTGTTTCCATGCCCACAGTGCTAAAGTGGTATATGAGAAAAATATTCAAGGTAGAAAAGACCATACTTAAAGTAGCAAGACCAGTAGCCAGAAGGCTTACAGACGTTCCTTTACCAGACGATGATTATTTTAAGGCTATTGAAAACTTCTATGAAAAGCTCAAGGGTGTTGATGAAGTTCTGATAAACCCTAAACTTACTTCTGTCAGGTTAGTTGCAAACCCTGAAAAAATGGTGTTAAAAGAGAGCCAGAGGGCTTTCATGTATTTTAACCTCTTTGGTGTTAACGTAGATGGGGTAGTGGTTAACAAAGTTCTACCACCTATTGCAGAAAACTGTGAGTATCTCTCAAAATGGACGCTTACGCAAAGAAAGTATATAGAAGATATTCGTGCTCTTTTCTATCCTGTGCCCGTTTTTCTTGTGCCTCTTATGGAAGATGAAGTCGTGGGTGAAGAGAGATTAAACATTCTCTCAGATTTAATATACGGTGATACAGACCCTATAAAGGTTTTGCACGAAGAAAAACCTTACGAGTTTGAGGAACAAAACGGACAATACTTGATAAAGCTCAAAGCTCCGTTTCTTACAAAAGAGGGTCTATCCGTGCTAAAAAGCGAAGGTGAGATAATAATAAGGTGGAAGAACTTCAAAAGTCACGTGCTTCTTCCAAGAAAACTCAGGGAATATGAACCAATGGGTGCAAAAATAGAAGACGGCTATCTTAAGGTTTTTCTGTCTAAAGACTAAAAGAGATACCTTACACTCAAACACTTCACTATGCGAGAATCTGTATAACCCTGATAAATCAGAGATAAGAGATTGAGTCGCCCAACATCCAATCGTCTAATAAGTGTTTCGTCTCTGACAAGTAAGGGTTTTACGAACTCTTATAAAGTTAGACTAAAATTCTAAAGCCATTGAATATCACGCGTCAAAGAGTGTTCTTAGAAACGGCAGAGTTTTCCAGACCTATAAATATTGGACGTAGCACGGTCAAGCTCTTGTTATAAGGTTTTCCACATGGCTTTTCAGCTCTTCCACTATTTCATCGTAGCTTTTGTTATCTGGATAAACAGGCTTACCAAAAATCACCTTTATCTTTGTAGGTTTTGGTAGGCGGTCGCGTATGGACATGGATTGATAAGTGCCTACGATGGCTACTGGCACTACTGGAAGGGAGAGTTCCTTACTCAGTATGGCAAATCCTTTTCTGAAAGGTAGAAGTTTTCCATCTCTGGTTCTTGCACCCTCTGGAAAGATAACCACCGTCTTACCAGTTCTCAATGCCCATGATGTTTTCTGGAGAGATTCTCTAAGTTTCCTGTTAAGGTTCACTGTTATCACATGCGCCAGTTTGCCAAAAAGGGAAGTAAGAGGGTTGGTAAAATACTCCTCCGCACCTAAAAAGTAGGTCTTGCTGGCTACATTGCTTGGTAGGGCTGACGCAAGTACGAAACCATCCAAATAGCTGGCGTGGTTGGGTGCAAGGATAAATGGTGGTTCGGGTAAGTTTTCCACACCTACGACCTCAAGACGATTGTATAGCCTGAAAAACAACCTAAGCAAAAACCTACCAAAGGAGAAAACCTTTGGGTAATCCTCAAGGTTGTATGGTTGTGCCTTAGACAGTATGTCTTCCCATCCAGTCTCCAACACCTCCACCTTCTCTTTTCTCTCTAACACCAGTCTAAGGAGCTCTTCTACGGTAGGATTACTGGCTAAGTCTTCCTCTGTAAGCTGGATGCCAAAGGTTGTCTCAATAAAGCTCATCAGCTCTACCTTTGATAGAGAGTCAAGCCCCAAGTCCAACTCTATGTGATGATAGCCTTTTACATCCTTCTGAGAGACCTTTTGAAGGTAAGACTTTAGGACCTGACCTTCTGGCATTTTAAATATTGGGTCTTCTTCCCTCTCTTCTTCAGCCACTTGGGAGGACATGAAAAGCTGAGGAAGTAAAAACCTCTTAATCTTCCCCAGTCTGGTTTTGGGGAGTTCTCCTTTGAGAATTCTAAAGCCTGTTATCCTTTTCCATTCAGGCATTTTTTGGTTTAGCTTATCCACGACCTGCCATCGGATATACTCTTCCACGTTTAGAATACCCTTTTCACGAAGCAAGTCTAAGTCTGGCACTATCAAGGCTTTTATCGTCCCATCCATCTCAAAAATCGCCACTTCCTTCAGTTCAGGGCATGTTTTCATAAGCCCAATCTCTATCTCCTCTGGATTTACCTTTTTGCCTCCAGAGAGAACCAGAACTTCCTTTTTTCTACCAGTTATGTATAGATAGCCTTCGCTGTCTAAGTATCCTAAGTCACCAGTTAAAAGCCAACCATCTTTAAAGGCTTTCTCTGTCTCCTCTGGCTTTTTGTAATAGCCTTGCATAACGTTAACGCCAGAAACCAACACCTCTCCGTCCTCCGCAATCTTCACATAAACACCTTCTATAGGCAGCCCTACAGAGCCTAACTTCGGTTTCTCAGGCGGGTTAAAGGAAACTATGGGTGATGTCTCCGTAAGCCCGTAGCCTTCAAGGAAGGTAAAGCCTAACCTCTCCAGGTCTGAGGCTACATCAACTGGTAGTTTTGCACCACCGCTAACAAAGAACTTAAGCCTCCCCCCGAAGGCTTTGTGAACCTTCTTAAAAATCATGCGCCTTGTAGCACCGCTCATAAAAGGAGAAAGATAAAACATAAGTCTTCCAACAGGGTTAGCCTTTACGCCCTCCATTATTCTCTGGTGTAGAACCTGATAGAGTCGTGGCACACCTACCAGTATGGTTATCCCGTGTTCTTTGAGAGCTTTCAGGAGCTCTTCGGAGCTGAGCCTTTCCAAAAACACTATTGTGGCACCTAAATACAGAGGGACGAGGAGGGTAACCATAAGTGGGTAAGAGTGATGAAAGGGTAAGAGAGCAAGGGTTACATCGTTCTTGCCCGCAACACCTACCTTTTCTATTGCCTTTATGTTAGAAAAAAGGTTCTCAAAGCTTAACATAACACCTTTAGGCTTTCCAGTCGTGCCAGAGGTGTAGAGTATAAGAGCGGTTTCTTTTAGCTCTCTACTCATGAATTTGTGGTAAGGTTTGGGAAAGACAAGAGTATCAAAGTTATAGAGATAAGGCTTTAAGCCAGCTTCCTCTACCGCAGGCAATACAGACTCCTTTGTCTGCTCTGAGTAAAAAACCACTAAAGGTTCTGTTTCTCTTAGGATGTAGGCTACTTCCTCCGTGGAGGACATAAAGTCTACCGGCACTACTACCGCACCCCTCTGCCACGAGCCGTATAAGGCGTAAATCCATTCTGGTCTGTTCTCCGCACATATAAGCACCCTCTCGCCGGGCAAAACATCCGCAAGATTGGCAAAGCTGGATATGTTCTCTATGAGTTCCCTATAACTTAAAACCCGTCCACCTCTAATCAGAGCGGTTTTACCGTGGTCTTCTATCTCAGGCAGAACAACTCCCTCCTTTAATAAGAGCCTCATAAGAACATTATATGTGAAATCAAGCTATATCCGTTCACAAGTTTTTAGATTTCTTAGCTTCAGGTTCTGAAGTAGTTAAGTAAGAAGGTATTCTTGTATACCGCTTTCTTAAAAAGGGCAGTGCCTTAGGGTAAGTGGTGGCGTGAAATAACGTGGCTAATCTTCTTTCCCTTCCGCTTTCTGACTCGGCTGGTAATGGGATATGGATTCTTTGGTAAAGGTTATTCTGGTGTTGGCATCCACTTTAAGGGTTACCGTATGGTCTCCTATCTCTACTACAGTTCCCCATATACCACCAGTAGTCACAACTCTATCACCCTTTTTGAGGTTTGCCAAAAACTCTTGATGTTTTTTCCTTGCCTTGCTCTGAGGTCTTATGAGTAAGAAGTAAAACATGGCAAAAAGGGCTACAAAGAATATAATCTGAAAAAGTAAAGCGCCTACAGGGCTTCCGCCGTGTCCAGACTGCTGTGCAAAGGCTATGTCTATCATAGCTTATGTATTATAACACAAGCTCAAAGCTAACTGGTCTACCTTCCAAGTTCCTTATTTCAAAAAGCAGACCACAGCCTTCTTTTGAACTTCCCACCTTACCCAGAGGCTGTCCTACTCTAACCCTCTCACCCCTCTTAACGAGAGAAAGCTCAGCCTTGGCGTATACGAACACAAAGCCTTTCTCCCCATCAACCATGATTAGCCATCCGTAGCCTTTTACATCATCACCTACATAAAGCACTCTACCATCACTCACAGACATGAAGAACTCTCCGCAGCCAGTGTTTATGTAGTATCCTCTCTCCGTGCGTGCGGCTTTCCCCTTCACTGGCGCACGCACCCTCAAAAGCTCTTCACTTTTGAATGGTGGCTTTGCAGGTTCTTCTTTTACTTCTTTTCTCGGAGGCGGTGCCTGAGGTTGTGAAGAGGGCTTTCTATCTCTTATTTCAATGTGGATGACACCACAAGAGTTAAGGAATGTAAGTAAAAGGAGGGCTAAAAGCACCATTTTCAATTAGATTATACGCCT
>JANWYC010000107.1 GCA_025057245.1 Aquificaceae bacterium
CTATCACCCGAGGATGTTATGAACATAGTAACTTTCCTTCTGCATCCCGATTCTCCGGTAAATAAGTAATACTGTGGGGGCTTAAGACCCCCATTTTATAAAATAGAGGAGGTATGTTATGAACATAAGCAGGAGGGCGTTTCTTGGTTATTCCGCCCTAGCACTCTCCACCCTTGCTATAAGTCCTGAAGCCTTTGCCAGAAAGCCTGTTAGCTACGAAAAACTTATGGAATTCAAGCCTTATGGAAATCTTACTCTTGTCTTCATATCTGACTTTCACGGACACCTTAAACCCATGTATTTTGCAGAGCCTATGAACCTGTTAGCACCAGAAGCGCTTAAGGGAACGCCGGGCTATTTAGCGGGTATGGACTTTCTCAAGTTTTACAACATAAAGCCCGGTTCTGTGGAGGCTTATACTGGCTCTTGTGTGAGTTTTATAAAGCTGGCTAAACTTTACGGTATGACAGGTGGAGCACCCCAAGTGGCAACGGTCATAAAGACCATAGTCAACGAAAGGGGGAAGGATAGGTGTCTGGTGCTCGATGGTGGTGATACTTGGGCTACTTCCGGTATTGCATTAAAAACCGACGGCATGGCTGTGGTAGACTGGCTTAACTACGTAGGCTTTGACTACATGGTAGCCCACTGGGATGTAACCGTAGGCAAGGAGAAGTTTTTGGACATAGTCAAAAACAAGCTAAAGGCTAAGCTGGTATCCTATAACATAACCGAAGAGCCCTTCGGTGACCTTGTATTCCCACCCTACGATGTGGTAGAAAGGGGTGGTGTGAAAATAGGAATAATAGGGAGCTCTTTCCCGTTTACGCCTTTGGCAAACCCGAGGGTATACACAGAAGGTTGGAGCTTTGGCGTTAGACCTGAGGAGCTTCAAAAGCACGTTAACGAGCTTAGGGAAAAACACAAGGTGGACCTTGTGATACTTCTCTCTCACGATGGACTGCCTTTGGACATAGCCCTTATGAAAATGGTAAAGGGTATTGACATAGTCATATCTGGACACACCCACGACATTACACCCGTGCCCGTTAAGGTAGGGGACACCCTTATAGTCTCGCCTGGTTCACACGGCAAGTTTGTAGGCAGGATGGACTTAGAGGTGAAGGGTGGAAAGGTGCAAGGCTACAGACTAAAGCTCATACCCGTGCTTTCTGATGTAGTGCCAGAGGATAAGGGTGCAAAGGAGCTGGTTAGAAAGTGGTATGAGCCACACGAGAAAGAGCTTAGCACGGTTATAGGCACTGCTAAAACAATGCTCTATAAGAGGGATACCATCTTTAGCACTTGGGACAGGCTAATAGGTGAAGCTCTTGCGGACTACTATCATGGTGTGGATGCGGTTATGTCTCTGGATATAGGCACTTCACCAGGATACAGATGGGGAACTACCGTTCTGCCCGGACAGAAGATAACTGTGGAGCATGTTTATGACGTCCTTGGCATAACCTACCCTGAGGTTTTTATAATGAAAAGAAAGGGTAAGGACCTTTTGGTTCTCTGGGAGGATGTGGCGGATAATGTGTTCAATCCCAATCCTCTATACCAGCAGGGTGGGGATATGTCAAGAATATATGGCGTAGAATACGAGCTGAAGATAAACGCAAAGCAAGGGGAGAGGATAAGAAACGTAAGAGTAAAAGGTAAGCCTTTAGAGATGGAGAAGGAATATCTGGTGGCGGTGTACGGCGGACCACCACCCTTGGGCATTCAACCCGAGAAGAAGAATATAAGGGACATTGTTGTAGACTATATTAAGAAGAAAAAGGACGTGTATGTGGACAGGAAGCCCAATGTTAAGGTGCTTGACCACAGCTACAACACAGAATGCTACTGGAGGTAGAACATGCTGAAGCTCTTTCTGCTCCTCCTCCCCCTTTTTACCTTTGCCATGGACCCCATGAGGGTCATGTATATTACTTACGAGCTGAAAGAGAAAGACTTTAAAGCAGGTGTGGAAGCGGTTAGGAAGGGAATGGAAGCTCAAGGTTTGAAGGTGCTTAGAACCCTTACCATATCCGATGCCATAAGAGCTCGCGGAAACCAGAGCTTTAGGAACTACTATGTGGTCTTCGGTTGTGAGTTTGAGGGTATGGACAACGTGCTACTTAAAGCACCAGCTCTTAGTAACGTAGCCCCATGTAGCGTAGCGGTTTACGAGGACAAAGGCAAGGTAAGAGCTACGGTAGTAAACCACAACCTGTTTCTTGCTAAATACCGTAACAGGCTTACCACATCCGAGAGTAAAGGTGTGGACGATGTTTACCGCAAACTACACAAAGCCCTTGCCAATATTAGCACTAACAAGCCAAAAGTTCCCAAACTGCCACCCATGAAGGAGGAATTGGTAAGGGAAGATATGGTAGAGAACCTAGACTTTGAGACTTTTAAAACGCTATACAAAACTTCTCTTGACGGCGTTAACATGAACATCCTTGACATAATGGATATAAGAAAGGAAAGTCCCAAGTTTTCTGTTTTCCTTGCCTGCAACCTTAGCTACGGAGAAGCTATTCTTAAGGATGTTCCCCAGTTTGGCACTCTTGCACCTTGTAGGTTGTATCTTCACGAAAAGGACGGAAAGATAGTCACAGGCTACATAAACATACCTTTACTCTTGAAGATGTATGGAAAGCATCTGGGCAAGGAAAATGCGGAAGTATTCAGAAAGGCGGACCAGGACATAAGGCAGGCTCTTAGAGAAGCTAAAGGTGAGTAGGCTAATTCTTTTACTAATCATTTTGCCCCTTCTTTCTTTCTCAAGCCCCAAACATGTTAAAGAAAGGCTTATAGAGTTGTCGCCTGGCGTGTTTGGAGTTCTTGGCACTTACCAGCAGGTAAACAAAGAAAACAGAGGTTTTATTTCCAACGCTTACTTTATAGTAACAAGGGAAGGTGTTTTTGTGGTTGATGCCCTTAGCACTTACAAACTGGGTAAGGAGCTGGTTGAAACCATAAGAACTAAAACCAAACTCCCCATAAAGTACGCACTTATTACACATTACCACACAGACCACTTTTACGGCGTGCGAGCTCTAAAGGAGGCGGGTGCTACCATAATAGCCCATCCTTGGTCTTGGGAGTATCTTGAGAGTAATGCTTCTGGAAGGATGTTTAGAGCAAGGCTTGACATTCTTGGCAAAGATTTAATGAGAGGAACTAAGCTCTTAGGACCAGACGTAGCAACTCAGAGCTCCATGAGCATAAGGATGGGTGGTGAGGTTTTTGAGGTGCATCATTTTTGCAAAGGACACACTGACGGAGACCTTGTTCTCTGGACGCCTCGTAGGAAAATACTCTTTGCGGGAGACTTGGTTTTTGGAGGTCGTGTGCCTTTCTTAGGCTCTGGTAACTCGCGCACGTGGCTTTTGTGTCTTGAGAAGATAAAAGAGCTGTCTCCAGAGATGCTTCTGCCTGGACACGGTGAACCATTGGTAGGAAAGGACAACATACTAAAACAGGTGGACTGGACCGCAAACTACATAAAGGACATAAGAACTGTGGTAGAAAGGCTATACATGGAAGGTTATGACGTGGAAGAAGTAAAAAGGAGGGCAAATCAAGAAATGTTAAACATAAACCCTGAGTATTCACAGCTTTCTGTGTTCTTTGAAGTAAACCCCGTAAATGCTTACTACCTATATTTTGAGATTGAAAGGGAACTATTAGAGAGGCAATAGCTCAAAAGCTCTGTAAGAGCTCCTTACATTAGGTCCACTGGCGACCTTTTTAAAGCCCAATTGGTAAGCTATCCTCTCAAGCTCTTTAAACTCCTCTTCTGTGTAATATTTAACCACGGGATGGTGAGCTCTGGAAGGTTGGTAATACTGACCTATGGTCAAAAGCTCACAGCCTACCTGTCTTAAGTCTTTTAGAACTTGAATAACCTCCTCCTGCTCTTCACCAAACCCGAGAACAAGTGCGGATTTAGTGAGAGTTTTAGGAGATAGTTCTTTAACTCTGGCTAAAAGCTCAAGGCTTCTTTCATACTTTGAGCCAGTTCTCACTTTTGGATATAGTTTGGGAACAGTCTCTACGTTATGGGCGACCACATCTGGTTCTGCGTTTAGAAGTGTATTAAGGGATTGAAGGCTTCCCTTAAAATCTGGAATTAGCACTTCCACCACCAGACGTGGGAGCTTTTCCTTTAGAAGGCTAACACACCTGTAAAAGTGCGTTGCACCGCCGTCAGGCAGGTCATCTCTGGTCGGCGATGTTAGAACCACATAGCTAAGTCTCATGGCTTTAACAACCTCAAGCAGGTGATAGGGCTCTTCTTCCCTCGGAGGCATAGGCTTCCCTCTCTGAAGATTACAGAAAGTGCAAGCGCGAGTGCATGTGTCTCCCATAATCATAAAAGTAGCAGTGCCAGAAGAGAAGCACTCTCCTATGTTAGGACAGCGAGATTCCTCGCATACGGTGTTAAGTTTAAAGTTCCTCAGAAGCCTTTTTATCCTATGCGTATCCGAAAGTTTTAAAACTGGTTTCATAAAATAATATACTATCACTGTAAGCAGTAAAACACGACTTGACCCAAGAAAATTTTTCCTGCGTCCTTAACGTTAGCTATCTTGGTTGAGGGCAGTAATACGCTTAATACAGAGAAAGAACTTACATAAAGCTCAGACGGTTCATGTTCTGTAGAGTTCAAACAGTGCCTATCCTGAAGCTATTGAGTGGTAAGAAACTGAAGCTTGTAGTAGATGGCACAATACTGCCAGTGGCAAACTGCTCTGTATAATATCTGATTGTCTAATAAGCATCTCAGCTTTAGATTACAGGAGTTTCATT
>JANWYC010000108.1 GCA_025057245.1 Aquificaceae bacterium
TAAAACATACACGTCGAGTGAGAAATTGCCTCAAAAATCCTACTTTGAAGCCTTGCAAGAATTGAGCTTATCCGTGTTTGCTTTGTTTGAGCTTGTGTTAAGAATGTTCTTCAGTGGTAAGGCATAGAGCTCTATTTTGTCCAATAATCTATCTAATACCTCCCAGAAAACCCCAACTCACTACAAACCCACATAACCCAAACTTGCCTCGCTAACGTCTCTACATCACCACTCATAAACATGCTCACTATCATTTATATCTGAATAGAGCTTTTACAAAGCCTTTTGTTTGTCTGTATTATGATTTTCCTAATCTATCCTTATGGAGTAATGGAGTAATACTATCTCATAAACCTAATATTAGACGCAACACCACGAGAATGTTTTAAATTTTTCTAAAGCAGAAAAGACAAAGTTGGTAATTTGCACGCAGTAAAGGGCTGTGTCTCAAGGGGTAGCAAATATACCAGAAAGTTGGTAGCGTAATTTTACGGTCAAAAACTACAAGTAAAAGACCAGACAAACCGCATAACCGCTATTTGGGACTGTGAGGTAGCATAAGGTTTATCCTATAGAACTTTATAGTGCTTTCGAAGCTAAGTTTTTTAAGGTTTTCCACATGGGACATAAAATTATTGCTGTATACCTCTCGTATAATCCTCAAATATTCTCATCCCATACTTGAAAAGTTCAAGGGCATGATTATTATTAGAATTCTAAGCATGGAGGTGAAATAATGCAGTGGATGAAGAACATTCTCATATGGGTTGTGATTTTGGGTTTTATGATTCTTGCTTTTAACCTTTTTGAGAGTAGTAGAAGTAACTCTTCAGTTAGAACACCGGTAAACACGGTTTTAGAGCTTGCGGAAGAGGGTAAGCTAAAAGAAGTAAAGGTAAAGGACAGTGTGCTTATAGGCATTACCACTGAGGGGCAAAAAATAGAGACGGGCATACCACCGGGCTCTGACATAGTTAACAAGCTTATAGAAAAGGGCGTAAAGGTTGAAGTAGCAGTTCAAGAAGGTGGGTGGCTTGTGCCCTTTTTGGTTTCTTGGCTTCCCATACTGCTTTTCATAGGCATATGGATATACATGATGAGGCAGATGAGCGGTGGAGGAAGCCCCACATCAAGGGCTTTCAACTTTGGCAAAAGCAGGGCTAAGGTTTACATAGACGAGAAACCTAAGGTCACCCTTGAGAACGTAGCGGGCATGGAAGAGGTAAAGGAGGAAGTAAAGGAGGTAATAGAGTATCTCAAAGACCCCGTAAAATTCCAAAGGCTTGGCGGAAGACCACCCAAGGGTGTGCTTTTCTACGGCGAGCCGGGTGTGGGTAAAACCCTTCTGGCAAAGGCTATAGCGGGTGAAGCTCATGTGCCTTTCATATCTGTCTCAGGCTCGGATTTTGTGGAAATGTTCGTCGGTGTGGGCGCAGCGCGGGTAAGAGACCTCTTTGACAACGCCAAAAAGCACGCACCCTGTATTATATTCATCGACGAGATAGATGCGGTGGGTCGCTCAAGGGGTGCCATAAACCTTGGTGGGGGACATGACGAGAGGGAACAAACCCTTAATCAGCTTCTCGTGGAGATGGATGGTTTTGATACATCTGAAGGCATTATCGTCATAGCAGCTACCAACAGACCTGACATCCTTGACCCAGCACTGCTTAGACCCGGAAGGTTTGACCGGCAAATATACATACCACGCCCAGACGTAAGGGGAAGGTATGAGATTCTCAAGGTTCACGCAAAGGATAAAAAGCTGTCGCCTAACGTGGACTTGGAAATAGTGGCAAGGGCAACGCCCGGGTTTACCGGTGCGGACTTGGAGAACGTAATGAACGAAGCTGCTCTTCTTGCCGCAAGGAAGGGCAAGGAAGCGGTGGAAATGGAAGACATAGAAGAAGCCATAGACAGAATTACCATGGGTTTGGAGAGAAAGGGTATGGTTATATCACCCAAAGAGAAGGAAAGGATAGCCTACCATGAAATGGGACACGCCATAATGAGCCTGATGGTGCCCGGCTCAGACCCACTACACAAAGTATCCATAATACCAAGAGGTATGGCGTTAGGCGTAACACAGCAACTACCCATAGACGACAAGCATATGTATGACAGGCAAGACTTATACGGTAAACTTCTTTCTCTGATGGGTGGTCGTGCGGCTGAGGAGGTATTTTACGGAAGGGAGGGCATAACCACGGGTGCGGAGAACGACCTTCAGAGGGCTACAGAGCTTGCCTACCGCATGGTTTCCATGTGGGGTATGAGTGAGAAGATTGGACCTATTGCGGTTAGAAAAACTGTCAATCCCTTCCTCGGTGGTATGACCACATCTGTGGACGTTAGCGAGGAGATGAGAAGGGAGATAGACGAAGAGGTCAAAAAGATACTGGTAAAGGCTTACGAGGATGCAAAGAAGATGGTTCTGGAACACAAGGAAGCTATACAGGCGGTGGTGAAAAGCCTTTTAGAAAAAGAGACCATGTCCTGCGAAGAGGTGGTAGAGATACTCAGACTTCACAGTGTGGAAGTTAGGAACGAGTGCAAAAAAGAAGAGTTTAAGATAGAAAAGAAAGGCGTTGAACAAGAAGTTAGCACATAAAACTTTTATGGAGGCAAAGGCATGGGCATGACCATAACAGAGAAAATACTTGCGGACCACGCAGGCAAGAAAGAGGTCTATCCTGGAGAGCTTATAACCGTAAAAATAGACCTTGCCATGGCAAACGATGTAACCGCGCCCCTTGCTATAAAAACTTTAGAAAAGTACGGCATAGATAGGGTGTTTGACCCTGAGAAGATAGCCCTTGTGCTTTCTCACTTCGTGCCTGCTAAGGACATAAAGTCTGCGGAGCAGGCAAAGATAGTAAGAGAATTCGCCAGAAAGCACAACATAAAGTGGTTCTTCGCAGAGGGAGAAGGTATAGAGCATACCATACTTCCAGAACAAGGTATAGTGGTGCCGGGAGACTTGGTGGTGGGTGCGGACTCCCACACCTGCACTTACGGTGGGATAGGAGCGTTTGCTACTGGTATGGGTTCTACGGACATAGCCTACGCCATGGCAACTGGGGAGACTTGGCTAAAAGTGCCGTCCACCATGAAGTTTATCTTCTACGGCAGACTTCAGCCTTGGGTTTCTGGTAAAGACCTCATACTCTACACCATAGGTCAGATAGGCGTGGACGGAGCTCTTTACAAGGCAATGGAGTTTGACGGCGAAGCCGTAAGGGAGCTCTCCGTGGAGCAAAGACTAACCATAGCCAACATGGCAATAGAGGCGGGTGGAAAAAGTGGCATTATAGCACCAGATGATAAGACTATAGATTACGTATCTCAGAGGGCTAAAAAGCCTTGGAAGGTTTACCAAAGCGACCCAGATGCTAACTATGAAGTGGTCTACGAGTGGAACGCAGGAGAGCTTGAGCCTGTGGTAGCCTGGCCCTTCTTGCCTTCAAACGTGCATCCAGTTTCAGAATCTACTCACATAAACATAGACCAAGCTTTTATAGGCTCTTGCACCAACGGAAGGATAGAAGACCTTAGAGTGGCGGCGAGGGTGCTTAAGGGTAAGAAGGTTCACCCTTACGTGAGGTGTATAGTTATTCCCGCTTCTAAGCAAGTTTACATGCAAGCTCTTAAAGAAGGTCTTGTTGACATATTCCTTGAGGCGGGTTGTTCTGTATCCGTATCCACTTGCGGTCCTTGTCTTGGTGGGCATATGGGTATACTGGCAGAAGGTGAGCGTTGCATATCTACTTCCAACAGAAACTTTCCCGGTAGGATGGGACATCCCAAGAGCGAAGCATACTTAGCAAACCCTGCGGTGGTAGCAGCCAGCGCCGTGCTTGGAAGGATAGCCCATCCTGAGGAAGTGGTAAGAAAAGAGGAGCTGGAAGGCGCATTCATGGCTTAACGCTCATGCTTTACGCCTTGCTTTGAAAAAGTCTCTTATGAGCTTACTTGCCTCCTCCGTAGGCTTGTATTCCCATCTCACTCTGTGGTTAAAGGCTGGCTCTTCAAAAAGGTTATACCTGCTGATTACCGCACCACGCCTCTCATCCTGCGCAAGAAAGACAACTTTTTCAATCCTTGCAAGCACTATGGCATAGGCACACATGGGGCATGGCTCAAGACTTACATAGAGCTCGCAACGGTAAAGATACTTACTACCTAAAGTTCGCACAGCTTCCTGTATAGCGAGCATCTCCGCATGAGCGGTAGGATTTCCCGTCTCCTCCGTTCTGTTGTGAGCTCTAGCTATAACCTTACCGTCCTTTACTACCACACAGCCTACGGGCACCTCGCCTTTGAGGAAGGCTTTTTTAGCCTCTTCCAGACATACAGTTTCAAACCTGTTCATCTTCCAATAATGGTATTTTAAAAGTTAGCCGTCGGTAAAGTGCTTCGCAATACCCTAACCAAGACGGCGGTTAATCGGCTCATGACGGTTTTTATCTTGAATGATGTTTATCATATTGCAAATTATTTGCAATAAATTATAATATGCAATAGCAAAAACTTAAGGAGGTAGAAAGATGGAAGCGGTAAAAGTAGGGCGGAAGGTTCCCAACTTTGAGATGGAGGTCTATGACCCCAAGACCGTTGGCTTTGCAAAGCTCTCTTTAGAAGACCTTCTGAGGGAGCGCAAGTGGGTAGTGCTTTTCTTCTACCCAGCGGACTTTACCTTTGTATGTCCCACAGATTTGGCTGACCTGGCAGACTATCAGGAAGAGCTCCAGAGTCTTGGTGTGGA
>JANWYC010000109.1 GCA_025057245.1 Aquificaceae bacterium
AGCACCCGCAAATATCTTATGCGCTAACTCCTCGTTGTATTCTATTCTTACTCTCACACTCTCTGGATACTTTTTCATGAAGTCTATTAACATATCCTGATACCTTTCCTCTCCGGAGCCAAGGAAGACAAAGTCAAAACCCTCTTTTACAGCCTCCGGCAGAATACCCTGAACGATGTCCAAACCCTTTTGAGTCGTTAACCTTGAAACCATGCCTACAAGGGGCTTGTAGTGGGGCGTTTTTAGACCGAACACCTCCTTAAGATGCTTCTTGTTGCCTGCTTTACCTTTGGGAAAGTTTTTTATGCTGTAGTGATGTTTTATGTATTTATCCGTCTCGGGGTTCCAAACATCGTAGTCTATGCCGTTCAAAATGCCAAAAAAGTATTTCTTTTCCCTTACGAGACCCTCAAGCCCGTAAGCATGATGCCTGAGTTCTTCTGCGTAAGATGGGCTTACAGTGGTAAGAACATCGCAAAAGGCTATGCCAGACTTGAGAAAGTTAATACTTCCGTAAAACTCTATACCTTCGTAGGGGTGGAAAACCTCCCAGGGCAGGTTAAGAAAAGGCAGAAAATATGGGTCATACAAACCCTGATGAAGTGCATTGTGTATTGTGAATATAACTGGTACGTCTTCAAGCTCTGGATAGTATAACTTCTTGTATAAGGGCAGAAGGCCCGTGTGCCAGTCGTGTATGTGGACAAGGTCTGGTTGTATTCCCATAAGCCTGATTACTTCAAGGCTAGCAAGGGACAAAAAACCAAAGCGTAGTGGATTATCTTCATACTCTCCCTTTGGGGTGGCGTAAATATACTCCCTTTCGTAATATTCTGGAGAGTCAATAAACTTATACCTTACATGTTCCTTTATGTCTTCGTAAATGTTAAAGGTTATCTGCTGATTACTGAAATGCACCATACCTTGACCGACCTTTGTAAGGTAACCCTTTACCTTTGAATACTTAGGCATTATAATGTGCACAGTATGACCCAGCTTTATAAGAGCCTTGGCAAGGGAATGAACCACATCTCCAAGCCCTCCTGCTTTTACGTAAGCGGAGCTTTCCGAGGCTACCATTGCTATTTTCATACCGTTCCCCTTATAAAATTATAAATCAATGATAGAAAAACTTTTGTTAAGATTTCTTGAAGAAGACCTGGGACACGGTGACATAACCACGGAGGGTATTTTCAGAAGTGAGAAGGCAAGGGGCGTGATAAGAGCCAAGGAAGGGGGCGTGTTCTGTGGTGGAAGCATTGCGGTAAAAGTGTTTAGTCTAATAGGTAATGTGAGGTTGGTTAAACTCTTGGAAGACGGTAAGACCTTCTCCGCTGGTGAGGAATTAGTCATTCTTGAAGGTTCTGCGGAGGTGCTGTTAAAAGGTGAAAGGGTTGCCCTTAACCTTTTACAGAGGCTAAGTGGAGTGGCGACTTTAACTAAGGAGTTTGTAAAAGCTTTAGAAGGCACTGGTGTAAGAATACTGGACACCAGAAAGACCACTCCCGGACTTAGATACTTTGAAAAGTATGCGGTTAGAGTAGGCGGTGGGACTAACCATAGGTTTGCCCTTTACGATATGGTGCTTATAAAGGACAATCACAAAGTGATAGCCGGCGGTATAAAGGAGGCAATTAGGAGAGTCAAAGAGAGAATAGGACCCGCTTACAAAATAGAAGTGGAAGTGGAGAACTTGCAAGAACTAATGGAAGCCCTCAAGTGTGGTGTGGACATGGTGATGTTGGATAACTTTTCACCGGAGGAGGTGAGAAAAGCGGTGGAGTTTACCAGAGGTAAGGTTATGGTAGAAGTCTCTGGCAACGTAAACCTAAACAACATAAGAGAATATGCCATAGAAGGCGTAGATTTTATATCCAGCGGTGCTATAACCCACTCCGCCAGATGGCTTGACATGAGCATGAGACTTTTTAGAATATAATTAATAACTTATAGAAGGAGGAAAGCCATGTTTAGAGTGCCAGAGGTTGACTCAAAGGAAGCAAAGGACATGCTTGAAAAAGATAATGTTATATTGCTTGATGTAAGAACACCGCAGGAGCACGCCCAGATAAGAATTCCCAACTCTACCCTTGTCCCACTTGACGAGCTAAGATTTGCCTTTAAGGACCTACCCAAGGATAAAACTTACATAGTTTACTGTAGAAGTGGAGAGAGGAGCGCCTTTGCCACCTATTTTCTTAGACAGATGGGCTACCAAGCCTACAACTTAGCGGGAGGCATTATGTTCTGGCCCTACGAAAAGGAAACGGGTCTGAACCCTATTCGTTAAATTTTACTAAATGAAAAAGCTCTTTTTGCTCTTGCCCCTTCTCGCTGGCTGTGGTATAAAATCCAACCCTAAGGTTTTGGAATACCCAGTTGTTGACATAAAAAGGATAGGAGAGCAGGTTTACGTGAAAAGCCTTTCTGGAGATATAAGGATAAAGGGCTTTGAAAGGCTCGGTAATTATTGGATAAAGGATAATCCAGAAGGCTTTTGCTTTCTTGTGGAAAGGATAGGCGAACGGTCCAAGAGCTTTTGCGTTGAGCCTTCCACCAGTATAGTTCCTTCCTTTGAACTCTTAGAAAGAGATGAGAAGGTTATAGTGCTACCTTCGGGCTTTGAATCCTACTATCTGTATCCAGTTAAAGACAACGCTATAGTGGTCGAAGAGGGTAAGGCTTTCATAGACAGTATTGTTATACAAAGAGACTACTGGCAAAGGTGCTACGCTGTTGCTGGTATTTCTGGTTCTATACATAGTAAGGCGGTAGAGCTGTGCGTAAAGCCTAAACCACCACCTAAGGTGGCAGATGTCAAGAGCTTGGAGATAAGGGAGGGTAGCAGAAGTATTTACGCTCTGTGGTCTTATGACGAGGACTATAGAGAGTTTGTAGTGTATGTGGACTATAAAGAAGTGGGAAGAACCAAAGGTTTCGCTTTTGAACTACCTAAGCCTGAGAAAAGGGTGGTTATAAGCGTAAAGGTGATAAATCCTATGGGTTTTGAAAGTGAAGGATACTTCGTGGATTACAGTCCGTAATAAGCCGCTATTGCAGCAGATACCGCTAAGGCAAGGGTTTCAGGGTCTTTCTCTCCGTTAACCGTAAAGTCATAAGTAGGGAGTCTCTCCTCAAGAAACTTTATGCCGAAGTTTCCACTAGTAAAGTCTGGGTCTCTTACTATCTCCCTGTGTAAAGGTATGTTGGTAGGAACGCCTCTTACAATAAACTCATCTATAGCCCTTCTTGCCCTTGCCAGCACTCTATCCCACGTAAGAGCCCACACGCTCAGCTTGGCTATCATGGAATCATAATAGGGTGGTATCACATAGTCTTTGTATACACCAGAGTCCATTCTGACGCCAGGTCCACCGGGTGAGTAGTAAGCGGTTAACTTGCCGGGTGCGGGTGCAAAGTTTTTCCTCGGGTCTTCCGCGTTTATCCTAAACTCTATGGCATAACCCCTAAAGGTTATGTCACTCTGGGTAAAGGGCAGTGGCTCACCCATGGCAACCCTTATCATGTTCTCCACAATATCCACACCGGTTACCATCTCCGTTATAGTATGCTCCACCTGAAGCCTTGTGTTCATCTCTATGAAGTAAAACTCTCTGTTCTTTATGTCCACGAGAAATTCCAAAGTTCCAGCGCTGTAATATCCCACTTGCATCATAGCCCTCACGCTCATGCCGAGCATCTTCTGTCTTAGTTCCTTTGGAAGCACGGGACATGGTGTGAGTTCTATGATTTTTTGGTGCTTCCTTTGCACGGAGCAGTCTCTTTCACCAAGGTGCACCACGTTGCCGTATTTATCACCTAATATTTGTACCTCTATGTGTTTTGGGTTGTCTAAATACTTTTCCACAAACAGGTCTCCCCTTCCAAAAAAGGTCTCCGCTTCCCTGTAGCCAGACTCAAAAAGCCTTGGCAGTTCTTCAAGGCTTCTTACCACTCTCATCCCCCTACCACCACCGCCGTATGCGGATTTAAGTATGACGGGCAGTCCTATCTCCTTTGCGTAGTGTAGAGCATCTTCGTAGTTTTTTAACGGTTCTGGGGAGCCGGGTATGGTAGGTATACCCAGCCGTTCCATAGCCTTTTTCGCCTTTACCTTGTCTCCAAAGAGCTCTATATGTTCTGGTGAAGGACCTATAAAGTTTATACCCCTACTTAGACAGTATCTGGCAAAGTCTGCATTCTCCGCTAAAAAGCCGTAGCCCGGATGTATGGCATCCGCACCCACTGACTTAGCCAACTCCACTATCCTCTCGTAGTCAAGATAGGCTCTTACTGGGTCGCCAGGAAGAAGGTAGGCTTCATCCGCCTTTTTCACATAGAGCGATTTTGCATCCGCTTCTGAGTATATGGCTACCGTTCTTATACCAAGCTCCTCACAGCCCCTTATGATTCTCAGAGCTACCTCACCTCTGTTGGCTACGAGCACCTTTCTAAACATGAGTAATAATTTTAACCCGTAGTTTCTCACCACACTTCAAAAGCGGTAGTGGATAGCGTTCTTATACAAAAGAGACACAGTACCCACGTATCTTTCAAAGAGGTGTTGTAAGCGGTCGCAGTTATAGTATAAAACATAACGTATTGCAAAAAAAGGGTAAATACATTAAGGAAGACAAAAGTTGGTATTGCATGTAGTTAAGAGAGTTCTGTGAGATTTGGGAAGCATGTGGATAGCCCAAGACAGGTTTTTAGAGAGGTGTATGAGAGTGCTGTGAGTTGTTTGGATTCATATAGGTC
>JANWYC010000010.1 GCA_025057245.1 Aquificaceae bacterium
GAGACATCCTTCTCAAAGGCAAGTATGTTAGCCTTTATTACATCCTCCACGTAAACAAAGTCCCTTTTCTGTTCTCCCCACTTAAAAAGCCTTGGTTTCCCCGTCTCTTTCATCTGTCTGTAAAGCTGGTATATCATGCTGGCGGTTTTGCCTTTGTATTTTTCACCGGGTCCGTAGACATTAAAATACCTGAGACCTACCACCTTTAGCTCGGGGTGTTCTTCTATAAAGTTCATGGCTATTCTATCCATAACCAATTTGGAAAAGCCGTAAATGTTTTCTGGCACAAGACCTTCTTCTTCTCTCATGGGTGCAGGGCTGTTGCCGTAAACACCTGCGGAGGATGCGTATATTAGCTTAGCACCCCAGAAGAGGCACGCATCCAACACGTATCTCAAGCTATCCGCGTTTACCTTCATCATCCTTCCTTGGTCCTGCACCGTGGTATCAGTTATAGCACCTTGATGAAAGACCGCATCAAAGTGAAAATTCCTTTTAAGCCACTCCCACAGACTAACGTCAGAGATGTCTCCCGTTATAACTTCACATCTTGAACCTATTAGGTTTTTAAAGTGTCCTGAGGAAAAGTCATCCAACGCGTAGACTTGACAAGAATAGTGTCTCTCCAGCGCTTTAACTAAGTTTGAGCCGATAAAACCCGCACCTCCAGTGACGAGAAACTTCATTTTTTCCTCCTCTTTGCCTGAGACGGTTTAGGCTTGTAAGTAAGCTTTTTTATAACATAGGTTTGTCCGAGGTTAAACACGTTGTTAAGAGTCCAGTAGAGAACAAGCCCGGCGGGAAAGCTGGCAAAGAGGAAGGTAAAGACCACAGAGGTTATTATCATGATGTAGTTTTGAGACTTTTCAGGGCTTGGGCTAATAAACTGCTGTGCTACCATGGTAACGCCCATAAACACAGGTAGAACGTAGTAGGGGTCTTTCTCCGCTAAGCTCTGAACCCACAGGAACTTTGCCAGTTGGAGGTCTGCGGTTATGGTAAGCACCTTGTATAGAGCAAAGAAGATGGGTATTTGAAGAAGCAAAGGCAAGCAACCAGACATGGGGTTGAAACCCACTTCCTGATAGAGTTTCATCATCTCTTCCTGAAACTTTGCCGAGTCGTTCTTATACTTTTCTTTAAGCTCTTGCATTTTAGGCGCCACTTCAGCCATCTTGCTCATGGCAACGGTGCTTTTGTAGGTAAGAGGGAACATGAGAAGTCTTACGATAAAAGTAAGGGCAAGAATGGAAAAAACCCAGGAGTTGAGATGTTGGTATATCCAATACATAAACACAAACAGAGGCTTGACTATAAGCCTTAGGCTTCCAAAGTCTATGGTATCCGAAAGACCTATATTCTTTAGTCGAGCGTATTCCTTAGCGCCAGCGTAGAAAACCAACTCACCCGCAGGTTTTACAAGAGTTAGGGTATGCGCACCCTCAACTTTGTGTATTACCACTGCAGACATCTTTCCAGAGAAGCCTTTAAAGTAATACCTACTCTCTTCGCCCGCAAAACTCATGTCTCCCGTTATTAACTCCTTACCCTGTATCTTGTCAGTTTCTATCCTCTGAAGACTGTCCCCTATTTTTACAATAGGACCCGCATGGGTGTAAAACTCATCCTCCTTTACCTTAGCACCAGAGAAGACAAAAACTGGTGGTAGTCCTCTACTTTCCAATCTAAAGCTAAAGTGGTCTCCTTTGTATTCTATGTTCTTTACAAGCTCATATCCTTCACCCGTTAGTTTTGCTACGATTTTATTACCCTTTGCCTCTATCTGGTAGTGTGAAAAGTTCAAAAGCTGGTCTTTATCTGGGTCACCCGTGAAAACTTCAAGAGGGTATATACCCAGCCTTTTTTCCAAATCCGTTATAAGTTCCCTTCCGTATTTTTTGTCCACCAAGCTAACTACCCTTGCGCCCTCCTCTGAAAGAACCAGTGTAAACGTGTCAAAGTTAAAGGTTTTTAAGTTCTGTGGTTTTTTGCTTTCTCTGGTTGTTCCGAGAAGAAGGGAAGGTATGTTCTGGTGCTTTTCTTCTATCTTTTGCTGAGGCGTTGGCTGTGTAGCAGGTGGGAAAAGTATAAGGTAAGCCTGATAACCAAAGAGAAAAATAGCGGTCACTAAAAATAGGATAAGAAGACCTCTTATGTCTAAATCTTTCCTTTCCATCAGGGATAGTCTACACCCCCTCTGGAGAGGGGATTGCAACGGAGGATTCGCCAGAAGGTTTTAAACATACCCTTTAGCACTCCGTGTTTTTCCACAGCCATTATGGCATAGCTTGAGCAGGAAGGATAATACCTACAGGAAGGCGGATATATGGGCGATATAAAGCTCCGCCAAAACTTTAAAAAGGCTATAACCAAACCCCTCAAGGTGCTAACCTTTTCCTTCCTTTCTGCCTTCTCCTCTTTATTATAGCCCTTCCACTCTTCGTAGACATCCTTGCCAGAAAACCACTCTTACGCTTCCGCTTGAGATTAGAAGTTCGCGTTACGTTTCTTTGCGTTGCCATGCTCCTCCTCCGTCAAAAAAGATTAAGCCCTTTACTTTACAAAGAGGAGTATTATGGCTATGAGCAATGCGTAGAGGGCTAAGGTCTCTATAAAAGCAAGACCTATAAACATCACCGTCTGAAGTCTTCCACCCACTGTGGGGTTTCTTGCCATACCTTCCTGAGTGCCTCTTATGGCATGACCCATGCCCACGCCAGTGCCTAAAGCGGCAAGACCTATGGCAAGACCTGCACCGAGGAACATAAGTCCCTGTTTTAGGGTTTCTCCCTGCTCTGCAGCCAAAGCAAGGGCTGGCATAAGTAGTGTGATAGCAGTCATAAGCCTGGCTTTCATATTTCAACCTCCTTTAGTTTATTTTCAGTGTTCCTCATGAGATACCGCACCCGCAAGGTAAACCACGGAAAGTATCATGAATATGTATGACTGTATAAACACCGCTAAAAACTTTATGGCTATTATAAACAGCAAGAACACTGGAGACACCACCATGCTAACAGGGTTCTGAACCACAAGACTTACCAGCACTACAAGAAGGAGAGCTCCGCCTTTCATGTTAGCAAAAAGCCTTAGCGTCAAGGTTATGGGTCTGGCAAGGTGGGATATAACCTCTATGAGGAAAAACACTGGCGCAACGTAAGGATTAGGTCCCATAAAGTGCTTTAGGTATCCAACGCCGTGAAGCCTAAAGCCTTCTATGTTGTAGAGGAGAAAAACTATCAGGGCTATGGCTAAGTTGGTGTTCACGTTTGCAGTGGGTGCATCCAAACCAGGAACCATACCCAGCAGGTTGGAGAAGAAGACAAAAAGTCCTATGCTTGCTATAAGGGGAACGTATCTTAAACCCTCCTGTCCCATGTTTTCGAGCACCATGTTTCTCACAAAACGCACGTAGCCTTCCCAGAAAGCCTGAAACTTAGTGGGTTTTATGCTGGGCTTCCCTGCCATCACAATGGCACCCAGAGGTAAAGCCATAGCAACCATACCGAGAACCACGTGACTTAAGTTTGTTTCTTGCATGATAGAGACATTATACCATAAAATCTGTAAACATGCACCATAGAAATGTAGAGGAGTGTCTAAGAGAGCTAAAAACGAGCTTAAGCGGGCTCAGGGAGGAAGAGGTAAGAAAGAGGCTTTCCATTTACGGACCAAACCTTCTTAAAGAAGAAAAAGAAAGCAGGTTCAGAATACTTTTCAGACAGTTTACCAGCCCCTTCGTGATTATACTTATGATTGCGGGTATCTTCTCCTTGTTTTTAAGCAACGTTCGGGATGCGATGGTAGTCTACGGCATACTTATAGTAAACGGGCTCTTAGGCTTCTACCAAGAGCTTAAGGCTATAGCCTCCATAGAAGCTCTCAAGTCTATGACCGCACTAAAAGTAAAGGTAATAAGGGAAGAGAAGGAAAGGGAGGTTCCAAGCGACCAGTTGGTGCCTGGAGATGTGGTGCTTTTGACGGAGGGAGACATAGTGCCTGCGGACATGAGACTTATAGAGAGCGTGGGACTTTTGGTGGATGAAGCCATGCTAACTGGTGAGTCTATACCCGTGGATAAGAACGCAGAGCTTATCCTTGAAGAGAATACGCCTTTGCACGACAGGTTAAACTGTCTCTACAAGGGAACTGTAGTAGTAAGGGGTAGGGCTTTAGGCGTGGTCTTTGCAACGGGTAAGAACACAGAACTGGGAGCAATAGCCCACAGGGTTCAATCCAGCACACCAGAAAGCCCTTTCACCAAAGCTCTGGAGGGTTTTGGTAGGATATGGATACTTATCCTTCTCGTATTTTTGTCCCTTCTTAGCCTGATAGGCATACTACAGGGAAGGGACACAAAAACCATCATCTTCTTTGCGGTCGCCCAGCTGGTGTCTGCGGTGCCTGAAGGATTACCCATAGTAATTACCATAGCTTTGGTAGTAGGTGCGGTAAGACTGTCAAGGGAGAAGGTTTTGGTTAAATACCTGCCTGCGGTAGAAACCTTAGGAAGTGCTACCTACATATGTTCAGACAAAACCGGCACCATAACCCATGGAAAGCTTGAGGTGCATAGCTACCATGCTTACGACAAGATGAGGCTGTTCTTAGCCTCCGCCCTTTGCAACGATGCGGACCGTGGCAAGGGTGACCCCTTAGAAAAGTCTCTTCTCGATTGGTTGGAAAAGGAAAGGATAAACTGGGAGGTTTTACGCAAGGCATATGAGCGTATTTGGGAGCATCCCTTCGATACCAATAGAAGGCTAATGGCTGTGATAGTTTCCAACGGTTCTGACAGCTTGGAGTTTTATGTAAAGGGTGCTATGGAAAGTTTGGCAAAGATGTGTCAGAAGGAATGTCCGGCGGAGGTCTGGCAGGCTCACAACAGAATGGCTGAGGAAGGTTTGAGAGTTCTTGCTTTTGGTTACGCATCCCTCAAGGAAGTTCCCAAAGAAATAGACAGCGTAAAGATTGAAATAGTGGGTCTTGTGGGCTTCCTTGACCCTCCCAAAGAGGATGTGAGAGAGGCGGTTCTCTCCGCAAGGTCTGCGGGCATAAGGGTAATTATGATAACTGGGGATAATCTTCTGACCGCAAGAGCCATATCAAAAATGGTTGGCATCTATCAGGAAGGAGATTTGGTTCTTGAAGGCAAGGAACTTCAGAAATACAACGACGAAGAGCTCTACAACCTTCTCAAGAGGGTTGCGGTGGTTGCGAGGGCAACGCCCGAGGACAAGTATAGGATAGTAAAGGTTTTGCAATCAAAGGGTGAAATCGTGGCCGTGACGGGTGACGGTGCTAACGATGCACCAGCCTTGAGAGCTGCAGACTTAGGCATAGCTATGGGGTCGGGTTCTCAGGCTGCCAGAGATGCGAGTAAGATGGTAATCTTGGACAACAACCTGTCGGTTATCGTTAATGCTATAAGAAGAGGAAGACTTACCGCAAAAAACGTGGCAAAGGTTATAAGGTATTTGCTCTCCGCCAACTCCTTTCAAATACTTTACAACTCTCTTGCCATATTAACTGGTCTGCCTTTACCCCTGTATCCTACGCAAATACTCTGGATAAACTTGGTAACCGACGGTGTTCAAGACAAAGCCTATCCCTTTACAAAATACGAAGGAAACCCGATGAACGAGAAACCTAAAAAACCAGAAAAGGTTTTCATGGGCAAAACTCAGTTCTTGTCTGTGGTATACAATGGTCTTCTCATGGCTCTGATGCACTACTTGCTATTCCTGTATGTTCTCAAGATTTACCCTTACCAAACCGCGCTAACCATAAGTTTTGCCTCCGCAGTAGTCAGTCAATGGGCTATAGGCGCGCAGGAAATAGGAGAAAAACCCTTCTTCAAAAATCCCATAGAATACATAAAGCTAAATCCATACGTTTACTTGGGGATATTAATAGGAGCGGTTTTGCAGTTTCTTGCGGTAACGCTTATGGCAGACTACTTCCATGCGGTAAGACTATCCCTTGAACACCTACCTTACATTTTCTTGCTTCCCTTACTTACCTTTGTAGGTGTGGAACTAAGAAAGTGGCTGTACTTTTACTTCTCAAGAACTTCTAAAAGTTCATCCACGTTAAGCCTGAGCAGACCTTCCACTCCGTAAGGGTTTTCACACAGAGGAACTTTTACGCCTTTCCAATCCATCTTAGTCCAAAGGTTTAGAACTGTGTAAACCCTTAAGTCTTTTAGGCTTTCCTTTATAGTCTCCGCTTCCTGAAGTGATAACTTCTCTTCGTTGGCTACCGCAAAAATAACAGCCTTTTCTTTCAAAAGCCTTAGGAGGAGCTTTACTTTCTCCTTCCTACTCTCTATCAAACTTAACAGTCTATCATCCCTACCCATGAACCTCTCCAATCTCTCCCTCTCTTTAGCGAACCTATGGAGGAACTCAAACCAGCCCTTTACCATGTGTGCGGTGTTGAAAAGTCTTAACATTTGACCAGTGGGTGCAGAATCTACAACTACGTAAGAATACCTTCCACACAGGTCCACAAGTTTGTCTAATATAGCGGTCTCCAGAGCGGTCGGCGAGAGCTTTAGATATTTTACATATTCCCTTATGCCAGCCTTTGCGGAGGGTAGTAGCTCTTCAATGGAACTGAGAACATTCCCTGCGTATTCTTCTACCAGCTTCTCCGCTTGGAGTTCCAACGCAAACAAGCCCTTTTTTATCTCCCTGCCCTTCTCTCCTATTTCAACACCCATTATGCCTGAGAGAGAATGAGCAGGGTCCACTGAAAGGAGAAGGGTTTTTCCTCTTTCAGAAAGCCTTAGAGCTACTGCGCAAGAAAGCGTGCTTTTGCCCACACCGCCCTTACCGCCAAAGAATAGGAGCTTTAACAACATGGAAGGAAGTTAAGCCCAGACCTTTCCATGTTTAGACTCCTATGCCATGCGTGAAACTCCTTAAGCATGTAAGGGTAGAGGTCAAAGCTGTATACTCCCAAAGGATTGTCAAGACCAAAGTAGTCAAGAAAAAGAGAGAGTAAAAGTATATCTCTTACGTAAGACTGGGAGAGCTCTACGGGTTTTTTAAAGTGAAGCTCAAGGAAGCCCTTAAAAATATCTTTCATTTCATGCTCAGTATCCACTTAGCCAATTCTTTCGCCTCTTGCTCTGTAAGGTTCTGAGGTGGCATAGGCACGTTACCCCAAGCACCTACTCCGCCCTTTATTATCTCCTCCGCAAGATGTTCCACCGCGTCTTGCTCTTTTGCGTATTTCTTAGCCACTTCCTTGAAAGCTGGACCTACCCTTCTGTTTTCCACATCGTGGCAAGAAAAACAGCCTTTCTGTTGAGCAAAAGCTTTCACATCCTTTACTTGTGCGGTCTGCGGAGTAGCCTGAAACCGTCCAGACTGCTCCGCTGGCTTTTGCTGACAAGAGTAGAGCAGGAAAAGTCCAGAGAGCGTGAACAAAAGCAGGTATTTCACCATTTTTACCTCCTTACACAATTATAGCGTGAAAGCGTGGACTACTTGCAGTTGACCGAAATTTTAACTATCGTTGATTTAAATTTTTTGCGCCATGAAGCTAATATACACTTAGTTGTGAACTCACTGCTATATCTAATATGATTCACGGGAGTTTTACGAGTTCTCCCATAGTCAGGCTCAAGTTTTGTAGTTGCGGATTATTAACTACGAGATTGGAAAAGAACTTTCAGACTATGAGGGAATGCCACAGAATTATACCATCCCTATAGCCTAGGACATCTTCACAAGCTCTCTCCGGGTGCGGCATGAGACCGAACACGTTACCTTCTTTGTTGCACACTCCAGCTATGTTGTCTGTAGAACCGTTGGGATTGGACTTGGGGTTTACGTTGCCCTCTGCGTCGCAGTATCTGAGAACCACTTGACCTCTCTCTTCCATCCTTTTTAACTCGTCCTCAGGAACGTAATACCTACCCTCTCCATGAGCTATGGGTAGTCTTATAACCTCACCTCTTTCAAACTCTCTGGTAAAAGGAAGGCTATTGTTCTCCACCCTCAGATAAACATCCATACAAAGAAAACTCATGCCCTGATTTCTGAGAAGAGCGCCTGGCAGCAAGTGCAACTCTGTAAGCACCTGAAAACCGTTGCATATGCCTAAGAGGAGTCCTCCTTTCTGTGAAAAGTCCACCAGCGCATGACCCAGTGGCGTTTTGCTGGCAAGAACACCCGCCCTAAGGTAGTCGCCAAAGGAAAAACCACCCGGTATAATCACACAGTCAAAACCACTTAAGCTACGAGTGTGATGGTCTACAAAACTCACTTCTTGTCCCAGTAAGTCTCTTATTACGTAGTATGTGTCGTAGTCACAGTTAGAACCGGGAAAGACACAGACCGCAAATTTCATTCTATAACATACTCCTCTACCAGAGGATTGACAAGATACTTCTCCGCTATAGCTTTCACATCAGTGTCGTCCTCCACCTCCAGCTCCACCACCTTGCCGACCTTAACATTCTTTACGGAAAAGCCCTCTTCCAATAGCATCTCCTTTACCGCTCTACCCTCTGGGTCCAAGAGCCCTTTTCTTGGAAGAATAAGCACTCTTACTCTCATTGCGTGTGTATTATACTATAAGTCATGCTAACTATAGCGATAGGGGCAGACCATGCGGGATATCCTTTAAAGGAAAAGATAAAAGACTTTCTTCTCTTAAAAAACTACAGAGTTCTTGACTTTGGCACTAATTCCACAGAATCTACTCACTATCCTCTTTTTGCACGAGAAGTTTGCCTCTCCATTCAAAGGGGGGAGAGTCAGAGAGGTATATTGATTTGCGGGACGGGCATAGGCATGTCCATAGCGTCCAACAAGTTTAAAGGCATAAGGTCAGCCCTTTGTTTCAATGAATACATGGCTCGTATGAGTAGGAAACACAACGACGCCAACGTGCTGTGTCTTGGTAGCAGAGTTATAGGCGAAGAGCTTGCCTTTTCCATCGTAGAAGCATGGCTCTCAGCGGATTTTGAAGGCGGTAGGCACACGCAAAGAGTAGAACTCATAAAACAGATGGAAAGCACACCATAAAAACCCAATACATGTTTTAAACCTTTTCACAAACCGAGCCTGTTAGTGTTCGCTTTAAATCTTCAGGTATTGGTAAATCGTAAAGTCTGGCTACTTATGAAAGAAAAGCCTAAAGCTACCTGCGGTGTCTCTAATAAATCCCTAACTCTCCGCTCGTAGGGATTTTGGCGTCTCTGCAAAGTTAGGCTAAGTTTTTAAAGTGATTACATAGAAAGCATTGTAAGACACTGCAACGCTCACGCACTCATGGAGGCTGTGCGGTAATATATTACCTGCATGGATTGGATAGAAAAGGAGCTTGAGAGTATAGAGGTGAAGAACCTCTACCGTAAAAGGCTCTTGAGAGAAGGCTTAAGAGATTTTTGTTCCAATGATTACCTTGCACTAAAGGAACATCCTGAAGTGATAGAAACGGTAGCAAAGGTTCTGAGAGAGTATGGACTAGGCTCTGGTGCGTCAGCTCTGGTCTCAGGTTATACAATACATCACAAAAGACTTGAAGAGAGCTTAGCTAAATTTAAAGGCACGCCTTGCTGTGTGCTTTTTGGTTCTGGCTATCTGGCAAATATAGGCACTATACCGGCTCTGGTAAGCGAAGGGGATGTTTTGTTCAGCGATGAACTAAACCATGCCAGTATAATAGACGCCTGCAGACTTTCCAGAGCAAAAGTCTTCGTATACAAACATCTTGACTACGAACACTTAGAGGAGCTCCTGCGGGGAGAGAGGGCAAAATACAGAAGAGCTCTAATCGTTAGCGACACAGTTTTTAGTATGGATGGAGATGTGGCGCACATACCTACTTTGAAAAAGTTGTGCAAAGAATACCATTGCATGCTTTATCTTGACGAGGCTCACGCTACTGGTGTTCTTGGCAATAAAGGAATGGGTGGACTTGAGGAGTTTGGGGAGCGTTGGGATGAATTTATGGTTATTATGGGCACTCTTTCAAAAGCTTTGGGCTCCTACGGTGCTTTTGTGTGCTCTTCTGAGAAGTTCTGTGAGTATATGGTAAATAAGGCAAGAAGCCTTATATTTTCCACTTCCCTTCCTCCTGCTATATGCGCTGGTGCGGAGAAGGCTTTAGAGATTTTACAGAGGGAGAGTTGGAGAGTTAGAAAGCTGAGAGAAATAAGCTATCACCTCTACGCAAGGCTTAGAAATCTCGGCTTTGAAGTTATTTATCACAACACGCCTATCATACCTATTATGGTTTACACAGAGGCTAAAGCTGTCCAGATAAGAGACGAGCTACTCAAAAAAGGCATACTGCTTCAAGCCATAAGATATCCCACAGTGCCAGAGGGAAAAGCAAGGCTCAGACTAACCGCAAGTCTAAGGTATTCAGAAGAGGAAATAAACCTATTTTTGGATGCTTTGAAGGTTATATAGAGCTCCGCTTTTTCGTTAAAAAAACACCTTGTTGAACTTCCTACTAAACCACTTTAGAACTTGAGTATCAGAATCTTTGTGAATCATCAAAGTGAGGTTTGTTAAATAATAAATCTCTAACCATTGCATAATATATAACCTTTCAATAAGTCTACGATTTATCTAAAAACTGATGCTCCACACTCAGCAACTTTAGAATTTGAGACTGATTATGCAACAGTTGGTAAAACCATTACGAACAGAGACGAAGGGTTTATTAGACGGTTAGATATTAGACACGGCACACGGCAAAACCTAAGAAAACCTTTTCGTAAGATAAAGAGCTGAGGGTATACCCAGAATAAGTGAGGATATGAGCAAAAAGCTATGAAAAACGAAGCCTAACGTTAACCACTCTTTTAAACTTTCACCTATTAACTTCAACGGAAGGCTAAAGGCAAACTCGTAAGTTCCAAAACCCATAAAGCTGTGAACTGGTAGCACGGAGCTAAGCTCACCCCCTAAGAAGGCAAGAAACACTCTGTACGAAAAAGCATCCCAGAGGTTAAGCAAGGTTAGGAGACTAAAAAACTTTAAAAGACTCGAGAGAAGTGATAGAGAATAAAGGCTTAGACAAAGTTTAAAAGAAGCTTCTCTTTTGAGAAATTCCCTTATATCACCCAGTTTACCCGACGCCGGCAGTAGAATATGGACTTTGTAAAGAGATAAACCTATTATTAAGAGGAAACCGGTAGGGATTAGAAATAAAGGATACGCTACAGAAAGGCTGAAAAAAAAGAGCAGGAAGAGTGCCATAAGGTCATAAAGCCTACCCACAAAAAAAGACCAAAGAGCGTAGCTCATGTTTATTCTTAGACTCTTTGTGTAGTAAAACCAGCTGAGCTCTCCAGTTCTTGCAGGAAGAAGGTTGTTAAACATTATGTTTGCGGAGTTCATGGCAAAAGACTGTATAAGACTGATGTTTTTAATTAAAAGTTTCCATCTTACAGACCTGAAGAGCTGACTGAAACCGTAAAAAAGAAAGGCAAAGATGAATTCCTCAACGCTCGTCTCTTTAAGAGCTCTAAGCACTTCTGTAAGCGGAACGAAATAGAAAAGGAAAGCAAGGAAGAGGATTGTAAAAGAGAAAGATAGGAAACTTTTCAAGACTTTTCTGGGACGTCGTGTATAACTATTCTTTTACCAGCAAACCTTGAGAGTATTTCTATAGCAACCTCCACACCAGAACCAGCGCAGGAAGTGAAATGAGAAGACAAACCAGCCAAAGTTCCTACCACAAAAAGGTTTTTGTCTACCTCGTAGTCTTTGTGCTTTAGCATAACTCTGCCAGGCTTTGGAGACTTGGTATTCTCCACAACCTCCACATTAATACCTTTTATGCTAAACCCATGAAAACCGCTGGCTAACACCACATAGTCTGAAAGAAATACCTTTCCAGATGCGGTCTCTACTTCGTAATGTTCCCCTTTTTTCTCGACCCTTGTAACCTCTTCTTGTAGTATTTCCATACCACCCCAGTCTTGTATTTGCTTTCTGACCTTCTGTAAGAGCTCTCTCCCAGCCATGGGTTCAATCCCAGGCACGTTTTTTAGAAAAGCTTTATTCAAATCTGAGTGGTCTGTATCAAAAAGTATGTATTTTCTGTTCTCAGCCCATTCCCAGTTCCTACCCTGTGAAGATAAAAGCGTAAGAGCACAAGAAAGCCCGCTTGCACCGCCACCAACTATGACAACATCATACTTCATAGCCTTTACAATTATACAAAAAACCGCTACGTATGAAAGCACTTTTTGAACCTTGTAGAGCTTGACCCTGAAAGCAAAAATGCTACGAGGTTGAGTCATTTGCAGTTAACTTGATTTTCAAACAGTAGAATATATCCTATGCTTGCTTCATGCTTTCAAGGAGAGGTCGTGTGGTCTATCAGGTTCTCTTACTGGTGGTTTTTAGCTGTGCTTGTATTATGTTTGCCGTCCTTCGAAACGCTTCCCTTTACGGTGCGCAAATTACGAACCTTGCCTTCCCTGCCTGAGTCATGCTAATATGTCTAATATTTAATGTCTAATAAATTTTCCAGCTTTAACTTACAATGGCTTTGTGAATTCTTGTAGAGTTAGATTCAAATTCTGAGGTAGCGGAACATCAAGCCTCATAGAACATTTTTCGGCGTAGCGGTGCTATAGTCAAACTCTCTGCGCAAGCTTTTCAAAAGCTCTCTTTATGCCTTTTACCGCCTGACGTATGCGGTGTTCGTTCTCCACCAGTGCGAATCTCACATAGCCTTCACCGTATTCACCAAAACCTATGCCCGGAGATACTGCTACCTTGGCATCTTTGAGAAGAAACAGAGCAAAGTCTAAGGAGTTCATGCCAGCCCACGATGGTATCTTAGCCCACAAGAACATACTACCCTTTGGTTTCTCAACCTGCCAACCTATTCTGTTAAGACCGTCCACGAGAAAATCTCTTCTCTTTCTGTATGTCTCCCGATTTTTCTCAACCACTTCGTAAGGGCTTTCGAGGGCTATGATGGATGCTACCTGTATGGGTGTAAACACGCCGTAGTCAAGGTAGCTCTTCAGATGGGCGAGGTTTTTTATAAGAACTTCATTGCCTACCATAAAGGCAACCCTCCAACCTGCCATAGAAAACCCTTTTGACATAGAATAGAGCTCCACCGCCACATCCTTTGCACCCTCTACCTGAAGAATGCTGGGCGGTTCGTAGCCGTCAAAACCCAAGTCCGCGTAGGCAAAGTCGTGAACTATCCAAACTTCTTCCTTTCTGGCAAGCTCCACCACTTCTTTGAAAAAGTCCAAAGTTACACAAAAAGTGGTAGGATTATGGGGGAAGCTGAGAACTATAGCTCTTGGCTTTCGGAAAGAAGCCTTTAAAGTGTCGTGTATTTTTCTTAAAAAGCTTTCCTGAAAGTCTTCGCCTTCCTCGGGAATTATGGGCACTGATATGGCATCTCCACCGGCTATTATGGGTGCGTAGTAGTGTATGGGGTATGTTGGGTTTGAGACCAGAACTGTATCGCCCGGCTCAAGCATGGCAAGCATGAGGTGAGAATAGCCTTCCTTCGCTCCTATGGTAAGTATGGCTTCCCTTTCAGGGTCTAAGTTTACGTCGTATCGCCTTTTATAAAAGTCGCATATAGCTTTTCTCAGTCTGGGTATACCCTTTGAGGCTGAATACCCATGCACGTTATCTCTCTTTGTTGCCTCACACAGCTTGTCTCTTATGTGCTCCGCTGGTGGAAGGTCAGGATTGCCCATTCCCAGGTCCACTATATCCTCGCCTTCACGCCTTAGCTTATATTTAAGTTCGTTTACCATAGCAAAAACGTACTTA
>JANWYC010000110.1 GCA_025057245.1 Aquificaceae bacterium
AAGCTTTTTCTCCTTTTGTTGCTTTAACTGAATTACATCTGGGTCAATAAGAATTTCTCCTCTCTTAATTAGTTCTTGACTTTGTTTTCCACGACGCCCTCTCACGACATAATATTATCCCATAACGTTGATTAACTTCAGATGAGAAAACACTTTGTCCAAAAATACTTTCTGATGCTCCAAACTCAGCAACTTTAGAATTTAAGCCTAACAATCCAAGATTTGGAAAAACTCTTATGAATCAGAGATGAGATATTTATTAGACGGTTAGGTATTAGAGCTGTATATCTTAGAGCATTTAAGGAAGGCTTTTATGATTTTCCAATTTCTCACACAGTGTGTATAAAGCATGTTAATATATTAGCAATCATGGATGCTTTTTCGCCAGAAGTGGTTGTCTTTATGTTGTGCCTCGACGAGGTGTAGGCTATGAGAAGGGTTTTACTTTTTAAGCTCTTTATGGTGTTGTTCCTTGCGTTCCTTTTTATACTTGCCATATTCACATATACCTTCAGGTCTCAAGCTTTGGGTGAATCAAAGGAGAGAGCTCGTATAATTTCAGAGATAGTAAGGGACACGCTTACCTCTTACATGGTCATGGGGGTTATAGATAGGAGGGATGAGTTCCTCAGTAGGATAGCGGAAATAGAGGGTGTAAAAGAGATAAGGGTCATAAGAGGTGAAAACGTCATAAAACAGTTTGGGAGCTCCTTAGACTACGAAGTGCCAAGAGATGATATAGAAAGGCAGGTTCTTGCAAGTGGTAGGTTAATAGAACAATTAAACGAAGGAATTAGCAAGGTAGAATACAGAGTGGTTATACCCTACAAAGCTGTGCCCGTAAAAGGAGTAGATTGTCTTCAGTGCCACAAGGCTAAACCCGGTGAAAACCTAGGTGCTATAAGCCTCAAGATGGACCTGACTCATATAAGATGGCAAACCGCTAAGGTGCTTTTTTGGTCTTTTGTTCTATTCGTCCTTGCCCTCGGTGGAGTTGCCCTTTTTGTGGGTGTTTTCCTCACAAGAATAACAAACTTTCTTAACGAGTTGGTCTGCGCCATGAAGTCTGCCAGTGAAGGCTCTTTCACTTGTCAAATAAAAACAGACCCCGGCTACGAAGCGAGCCTCCTAAAAACCGTCATATCCAGCTCCTTCCATAGCCTCCAGCATACCCTAAGCAACATAGAAGAGAAGGTTAGGACTATGATAGGTTATGGTGTTCTAAAAACTGGCAACGCGCTATCGGATACTTCAAAGATAGTGGATGAGCTTCTCAACATTTACAAGTTCAAGAGAGTCATAGAAAAGGACAAGTTTAAGAAAGACGTCTACCAAAGGATAAAGGAGGTGCTTGGAGATTATATGAGCCTTGAAAATTTTTCTCTTTATGAGGTAAAAACACAAAGAAACACTATGGAAAAGATATGTGTTAACGGTGCGGAGAGTTGGTGCAAGGAAGTAATACTGGAAAACGCCGACGAGTGCAGAGCTAAGAGAACTGGAGCGGACGTAGATTCAAGGGAATTTACTTGCATATGCCCTAACTTCATTGATGACCAAGCCTGCAAGTCTGGAACGTTGAAATACTATTGCATACCAGTGTACGTAGGTGGTGTAGTTGGCAATGTGGTGCAGGTTGTTTACGAACCCGATATGGAATATTTTATAAATATTATCATCCCTTACATAAAGGGATACCTTAACGAAGCAGCCCCAGTGCTTGAAGCAAGAACATACATGGACCTTCTTAGAGAACAGTCTCTCAGAGACCAGCTAACTGGGCTCTACAACAGGAGGTTCTTAGAGGAGACCATAGACAAGATAGTAGCTCAAACAAAAAGGCGTGGCGCCCATCTGGGTATATTAATCCTTGATGTGGACTACTTCAAACAGGTAAACGATACTTACGGACATGATGTGGGTGATAGGGTTTTAAGGGAAGTTTCTCAAATAATACTAAAGAACGTGAGAGAATCTGACATAGTGGTAAGGTTTGGTGGTGAGGAGTTTCTGGTCCTTCTTCTTGATGTTCAACCTGGTAAATCTGAGGATGTGGCAGAGAAAATAAGAAGGGCTATGGAAAACCACACTATAGAGATGACGGGGCTTACGCTTAAAAAGACCATAAGCATAGGCGTGGCAGAGTTTCCTAATGACAGCGATAGAATATGGCAGTGTATAAAGTTTGCTGATGTTGCCCTGTATAAGGCAAAGAGCACGGGGAGAAACAGGGTTGTGCGATTCAAACCTGAATTCTGGTCAGAGGCAGGCTATTAGAATATTTTTTAATGAGAGATAGAGACTTAGTTAAGTTAAACTACTTTCAGGTTCTTGATAAGATAAGGGTTTATACTCACTCTAAGGCTACAGAAAGGTTTATTGACCGCATAAGACCTATAACTGACAGAGAAAAGTTAGAAGAAAGTATTAGACTGGTGGAAGATTTTAGACATGTGGTTGAAAGGCTGAGTCTATACAGTTTTGAGGACGCAGAGGAGCTTATTAGAAGAACTTCAATCAAAGATTTTGTTATTACCGTAGAAGAGGCTTTGCTACTTCTTAAGATTATGCGATTGGTAAGAGAGGTAAGAAGGTCTATAGGGGAGGCGGTGCAGACATACAAAAACCTGACTCAGCTTACCAAAGGACTTTATCTTTTCAGCTCCCTTGAGAACGCCATAGAGGCTGTTATAGACCCAAGGGGGTTCGTAAAGGACTCAGCCAGCGAGGAGCTGAGGGAGGTAAGGCACAAGATAAGAGAGACAGAGAAGGAAGTTCTTAAAAGGCTTGAGTCAATATTCTCAAGACCCGATGCGGATAGGGTTTTCTCGGATAAGTTTGTGGCTTACAAAAACGGCAGGTATGTTCTCCCAGTGAAAACTTCTGAAGTGAAGAAGATAGTAGGTGTGGTGCACGGCACTTCCTCCTCCGGCTTTACTACCTACGTAGAACCTCAGAGCGTTATGGAGTTGAACAACAGACTGGTAACGCTTAGAGAAGAGGAAGACGAGGAGGTAAAGAGAATACTGAAAAAGCTCTCTTCGCTTATAGGAGAACAGTCTGGTAAACTGCTTGAAGCTTTCAGAACCTTGGTTTGGATAGACTACCTCTCTGCGGTGGTAAAGTTTTCAGAAGATTACGGCGGAAAGTTTCCAAAAGTAGGCGAGTATGTGGAGCTTTCAGGCGTAAGACATCCTCTTTTAATCTTTTTGAAAGAAGACACAGTGCCCGTGGATATAGTCATAAAGGGCAGGAAGGGTCTTATTCTCACAGGACCCAACACTGGCGGAAAGACAGTGGCTCTAAAAACCCTTGGTCTTTGTTGTCTTCTTTTTCAGTCAGGCATACCCATACCAGTGGAAGATGCAGTCCTGCCTATATTTGAGAAAGTTTATGTGGATGTGGGAGATGAGCAGAGCATAGAACAGAGCCTATCTACTTTTTCCTCACACGTAAATAACATAGCGGACTTTCTGCCACAGGTTGACCAGAACAGCTTGGTTTTGTTGGACGAGCTGGGTGCTGGAACTGACCCTGTAGAAGGCTCCGCTTTAGGCATAGCTCTTTTAGAGTATCTCAAGGAAAGAGGGGCTTTTGTCTTCGCCACCACTCACCACACGCCCATAAAGGTTTACGCCCTTAACTCTGACTACTACACTCCCGCAAGCACTCTTTTTGACAGAGAAAGCCTTAGACCACTTTACAGAATAGTTTATGACGCAGTTGGGGAGAGCATGGCTCTTTTGATAGCCCAGAGGTGCGGATTGCCAGAGGAATTAATCTCTAAAGCGAAGGAAGTTCTACCAGCGGGTTTTGAGGAATACTTCTCAGCCAGAGCTACGCTGGAAGAGTACGCAAGGGAGTATGAGGAAAGGTTAAAAGAGTTAGAAGAGGAGAGAAAAAGGCTTGAAAAACTCGTAGCGGAGTATGAAGAAAAAGAAAGAGAGTTAGAAAAAAGAAAAAGAGAAGAGGTCAGTAAAGTGGTAGAGGAGTTAAAAGAGAAGTTTGAGGAGTTTATGTTTGAAGCGGAAAAACAGCTTAAAAGCATAAAGGATAAGCATAGACTAAGAGAACTATTCAAAGAAAAGATAGAGCAAACTTCAGAACCTCATGAGGAAGGTATAAGCGTAGGAGACTGGGTAGAGTTTCTTGGTTCAAAGGGTAAAGTGCTTGAGCTGAAAGAGGATAGAGCCCACGTGCTGTTCGGCAGTGTAAAGGCATGGATAAAGGTCTCTGAGCTGAAAAAAATTCAGACGCCCCCAGAGGAGCAACAACCTGTAAAGGTCTTTGAGTTTAAGAAAACTTCTCCATCAGAGATAAACCTTTTAGGCTTTGCCGTAGATGAAGCCCTCACAAAGCTGGAGCTTTTCCTTCAGGAAGCTCACAGTATGGGTTTGAAGACCGTAAAGGTAGTGCACGGATATGGAGCTCTGAAAAAGTCAGTGCAGGATTTTCTATCTCGTTCACCGCTGGTGGTGTTTCACAGGGAAGGTTATCCCAGAGAGGGAGGTTCAGCCACCTCACTAGTTTATCTAAGCAAGGATTAGCAAGGAGAACCAGGGGAGCTAGAGCAGTCAGCGCAGAGTTGCACAGCGCGGACTCCTAAGAGAAGCTCAAGCCCTTTTTCCTCAAACCACGGCGATACGTTTCCAAGTTTTACCTTCCACATAAAGTACTTTTCAAAGATGGATTTTATATAGTGCATC
>JANWYC010000111.1 GCA_025057245.1 Aquificaceae bacterium
CAAGCTTTGTGGTAAAAAACTTCACGCAGATGTGAACGCATTCAGAAACCTGCTTGACTGTGTCAGGTGGGGAGTGCATGAACGTGGCGTTCCGCAGGCCCTCGCTGTTCAGATGCAAAAGTTTACCCAAAACCCGAATAGTGAGAGGTTTCAGTGCTTTTGAAGTAAGGCAAGGGGCTTACTGGCAGGAATTTCAGTAGATGAAGTTCCCGCCATAGTCCCTGAACCTAAGACATGGAATAAATGTTCATGCTGAGGTATACTCTAACCTGATAATTTTAGGCTTATAATAACTATCTGGAGGTGAAAGTATGAACAGGTTTGTTCTTGAGAAGCTTACGGAGCAAAAAGAAAGCCCAGAATATCTTCAAATAAGCATGGCTGCTGCCATGACACTCGGTCTCGTGCCAGGACACTTTTACAGAAATACAAGACTTAGCTGTATAAATACGCTTCTTACCTATCCTTCTGGTTGTCATGCTACCTGTGCCTATTGCGGTTTACAAAAGGCTAGGGAGATGGAATATTCTAAGAAAAACTTCATAAGAGTGGAGTGGCCTACGGTCAAGCTGGAAGACATAATAGAAAGAGCAAAATACGTAGGGCATGTGGAAAGGCTTTGCATAGCTCAGGTAACTCATCCCAGAGCTATAAGGGATACCAAGTATGTGCTTCAGAGGGTTCTCTCAGAACTGGGAGACAAAATATTTGTATCTCTTCTGATAAACGCTACTGGGACAAATTACGAAGACATGGAGGATTACAAAAGGTTGGGTGCGGACACAGTTACTGTAGCTATTGACTGTGGAACTCCAGAGGTCTTTGAAAAACTTCGTGGAAGACCTATGAACAGTCCTCATAGGTGGGAGACCTTCTGGAAAGTGCTTGAGTGGGCTTGCCATGTTATGGGAGATGGATACGCCGGTTGTCATTTGGTGGTAGGGCTGGGTGAGACGGAGCAGGATATGATAGAGACTATTCAGAGAGTAAGGGACTTGGGTGCGAGAACTCATCTCTTTTCCTTCTGGCCTGAGGAAGGCTCTATGATGGAGAAAGAAAACCCCTGCCCCGCACCTCAGTTTAGAAGGGTTCAGTTTGCCAGATACCTTATAGATAACCAGATAGCTCGCTACGAGGATATGAAGTTTAACGAGAAAGGTCAGGTTGTAGACTTTGGTATAGATAGGGATACTTTTGAAGAGCTCTTTTGGAGTGGAAGACCCTTTATGACTTCGGGTTGTAGAGGAAAGACATCAGAAGTTGCCTGCAACAGACCTTTTGGCGATGGTCCTGTAAGCGACATAAAGAGCTATCCTTTTAAACCCAATAGGTCTGACTTGCAAAGGATAAGGAAACAGCTGTTTGATTATGAGATGACCACTAACTACCCAGATGTGTTAAATCCGAGCGTATTTAGGTATCAATGAGTTTGGATAGTCTTTTGATGGATATGGGATACGCCGGCCTTGCCGGCTTTATAGTAGGCTTTACGGTGAGAAGGGTGCTGAACGTGTTTATAATGTTGATGGGTCTTTATCTGTTATCCCTTATGTGGCTCTCAAGTAAGGGCATCGTGCAGGTGCAGTGGGAACAACTGTTCATCCTTTATAGAGATGTGTTAGGAAGCTTTACTCAATTTTTAAAGGAGCTCGTGGAGAAGGTAGCCTTCGCCGGGAGTTTTGCAGTGGGATTTACATTAGGTTTTAAAGTGTGAAAATTTTTATAGAAACCAAACACTAATAGAGAATTGTCTAATAAACATCCTACTTCCGGCTCTTAGGGCTTCTATGCATTCATACGATGTTTTGTTCTGAAAAACATTTTCTGATTCACCACACTCAGCAACTTTAGAACTTGAGCCTGACCGTGCAAGAATTCGTAAAACTATTTGTGAGTCAGAGACGGGAGATTTATTAGACAGTTAGATGTTAGATACTCACCTACTGAGGCTTTGCAAAAGACTACTCAAGAATGTATGCTCTATACTATTCTGGAATGAAAATATTTGTGTCTGGTGGTGGCACTGGTGGTCATTTTTTCCCTGCTATTGCCTTTATGGAATGCGTCGTAGAAAAGGGGTTTTCAACTTTTTTTGTAGGCTCTTTTAGAGGTATAGAGTATAGACTTAAGGATAGCATCCCTGCGGACAGGACCTTTGTAGCTTCTCATCCGTTTATGGGTAGAGGAATAAAGGATAAGTTTATTGCACTTTACAAGAACCTTGTGGGTGGGCTTGAGGTTTCAAAAAGGCTGTCCGCAGATGGGGTAAGTATAACCTTTGGGGGTTATGCCAGCCTACCCTTAGGCATAGCCAGTATACTCCGTAGAAAGTCTCTATACCTTCACGAGCAGAACTCCATTCCAAGCCAAACAAACAGATTGCTTTCCAACTTTGCAAAAAGTGTTTTCGTAACCTTTGAACACTCAAAGAACTACTTTCCCAAGGATAAGGCTATTAAAACTGGTCTTCCCGTAAGAAAGAGGCTTTTGGAAGGTTTGAGCCTGAAGGTGGAGGAGGCAAGAAGGGAGCTCTCCCTTGAAAACCAGCTTACTCTTTTGGTTATGGGTGGCAGTCAGGGGGCGAGCTTTCTCAACCAGCTGGCTACACAGGTTTTTTCAAAAACTCAGTGGCAGGGCATACATATAACCGGTGAAAAGGACTATAAGAAGCTAAGTGATTTTTACAGAGAAAAGGGGTTAAAGGTTCTATGTCTCCCCTTCACTGAAAGTATGGAACTGGTTTACAGGGCAAGCACTGTAGCTATAAGTAGGGCTGGTGCGAGTTCTATTACAGAGCTCTCTCTCTACGGAATTCCAACACTTTTTGTGCCTTATCCTTACGCAGTTTACGACCATCAGTTCTACAACGCAAAGGAAATTGAAGACATAGGTGGTGGCTTTTTATTAAAGGAAGGGGACGCAAACCATGAAAAGGTTATAGAGCTTTTGGAAAAGCTTCTTCAGGATAAAGAGTCTTTTTCCCAAAGAATAAAGACTTTTGCCAACCCACTTGCCTGTAGTGTAATCTTAGAATATATTCTGAAAGATAGAGCATGAAAATACTAAGGTCATGCTTAACGAGCGGAGGGTTTGCCAGAGCTCTACCGAGCTTTAGCGAGCAATTGTTTACATACAACATGCTTAAAAAGCTCCAAAGCGGATAATAATTTTGTGGAGGTATAAACATGGAGGTGAGAAAGGCAGTCTTACCCGTGGCAGGCTGGGGGACCAGATTTCTTCCAGCAACCAAGGCAATGCCCAAGGAGATGTTTCCCATCATTGACAAGCCGGTTATACAGTTTATCGTGGAAGAGTGTCTTGATGCTGGCATTGACAACATAATCTTTGTAACGGGAAGGCACAAAAGACCTATAGAACACCACTTTGACATAAACACGGACCTTGAAAAGCATCTTGAAAACTGTGGAAAAACCCAACTTTTGAAAAACATAATGGAGATAAGCAGGCTCGTAAATCCCATATACATAAGACAGAAGGAACAGTTAGGTCTTGGTCATGCGGTTTTGGTCTCAGAACCTACTGTGGGCTATGAACCTTTTATAGTCTGTTTAGGGGACGTGATTCTTAAGGATGAGGAGAGCGTGCTTACAAAGATGATGGAGGTTTACAGGAGGTTCGGCAAAAGTGTTATAGCGGTCTTTGAGGTGGAGGAGAGGGAGGTTTCCAAATACGGCATTATTGACGGCAGGCACATTGAAAGGGACATACACATCATCGATGACCTTATAGAAAAACCCAAGATAGAAGAAGCACCTTCGAGACTTGCCATAGTGGGTAGGTATCTTTTCACTCCTAAAATATTTGAAAAGCTTAAGGTAACACCTCCGGGTAGAGGTGGAGAAATACAGCTTACAGATGCTATAAAACTCCTTCTTGAGGAAGAGGCGGTGTATGCCATAAAGATAAACTCAAAGGTTTACGACACAGGAACGCCAATGGGCTATCTACAAACCATGATAGAGTTTGCCCTTCAAAGAGAAGACCTTAGGGACGACCTTACCAAATACTTAAGGGGGCTTCTCATACAGCCTACTGAGGTTTGACCTAAAACTCGTAAGCCCCCATATCTACGGCGCGACCGTTAATTCTTGGCTTTCCGTCTCTATCTGTCTTTGGAAGCATTGGAAGCACTGGAGCGTCATTCCTACCCGCATCTATGCATGGAGAGCCTTCCTTTAGTCTAAAGTCCGCAACGCCTACGAACTTTGGGTCTGCTTGTATGTTGCCAGATTGCTTATATCCATAATCAACTCGCCTTATATAAAGGTCTTCTGACTTACCTCCTGCAAAGTTTGCATTCCCAGAGAAGTTATTATTGTGAAGCTCTATCTCTGGCGGTCTATCGTCACGGTCGCCATCGCTATCTATGTATAGGTCATCCCCGTCGTTCCCACCAGCATGTGCTATGTTTTGCCAAAAGATGTTGTTGTATATTGAAATCCTTACTTGATGACCTGGAGCTACTCTAGTTCCGAACTCTTCGTCTACACGAACAAAGGCTCCACCCCCGTAATACTCAAAGGCGCTATTACTAACAAACGTGTTGTTGATAAGTCGTATAATACCTGAGAATAAATGCGCATATACTCCACCACCGTAGTGCGTGGCGCTGTTGCCGTAGAACTCATTATTGGCAATGTATATAGTACCAGTATATGAATATAAGTAGACACCA
>JANWYC010000112.1 GCA_025057245.1 Aquificaceae bacterium
AAAGAGCAGTTCTTTACGGAGAGGTTGTACCACAAAATTTTGGCTGGGGGTTATATGTTCTACTCTAAAATACTCTACTCAACTGCGGAGAGACAGTTGATAGATGGTGTGGTAAACCTTACCTACCCAGCGGTGCGTGGTGTGGGTGGGCTTCTTAAAACCCTGCAGGCGGGCAAGCTAAACCTGTATGCCCTTTACATATCCGTGGCACTTCTTTTGCTTTTGGCACTAACACTTTCGTGGAGGTAGAGGATGGAACAACTTCTTAACTTAGCCATATTCTTACCCCTTCTTGGTGCGGTGGCGGTAGCGGTGGTCAGAAAGGAGAAGTTTGCAAAGATAGCCTCTCTAAGCGTATCCTCTGTGGTTTTCCTGATAGTTCTATACCTTTTCCTAAACTTTAACAGACAGGCTCAGGGTTTTCAGTATGTTACCAAGCTGGATTGGATACCTTCCCTGGGCATTTCCTACCACGTAGGCGTTGACGGCATGGCAATATCCCTTCTGCTTATGACCGCTCTGGTGTTCGTGGTGGCTTTCCTCTGGTCTTGGAAGATAGAAGACAGACCCAATCTCTACTTTGCCCTCTTTCTGCTCTTGGAGACCGCATGTCTCGGTGTTTTCTCTGCGCTTGACTTTTTCCTGTTTTACCTCTTCTGGGAGGGCATGCTCATACCCATGTATTTCATCATAGGTCTTTGGGGACACGACAGAAAGGTCTACGCAGCGAACAAGTTCTTTGTGTACACCTTCTTTGGTAGCGTCTTCTTGCTTCTGGGTCTTGCCACCATAGTGGTCTACGGTTACTTTATGACGGGCAAGCTATCCTTTGACTACAAGTTCCACTTAGGTTTTTCCTATCCCTTCTTACTGCAAGCGGTTGCCTTTTTGCTCTTTGGTCTTGGTTTTGCGGTAAAAATACCCATGTGGCCAGTTCACACATGGCTTCCCGATGCTCACGTGGAAGCGCCCACCGCCGGTTCGGTCATACTCGCTGCGGTGCTTCTTAAGATGGGCACTTTTGGCTTTGTCAGATACTCCCTACCCCTCTTCCCAGAAGCAAGCAAGTATTACATCCCACTTATATTCTTCCTAAGCCTTGTTGCCATAATATACACCGCTATGATGGCTATAGCCCAGACGCACATAAAGAGGTTAATAGCTTACTCTTCCATAAGTCACATGGGCGTGGTAACCCTTGGCACATTTGCCATGGACATAAACGCCTTAAACGGTGCCATATACATGATGATTGCTCACGGCCTTTCCTCCGCAGCCCTCTTTATGTCCGCAGGCTTTATATACGACAGGGTTCATTCCTATCACATGGATGACCTAGGTGGGCTTGCCAGATACGTGCCAAAGCTCGCGGTCTTCTTCATGATTTCCGGTCTTGCGGGTATTGGATTCCCCGGTCTTGCGGGCTTCGTGGCAGAGTTTTTGGTTTTCCTCGGCACTTACAAAAACTTCCCCGTGTGGGCTTTTATAGCGGGTGTGGGCGTAGTGCTATCTGCGGCATACTTCCTCTACATGTATAAGCGCGTCATGTTTGAAGAGGAAACCATCTCCGAATACAGACTGGAAAAGTGGAAACACCTAAAAGACTTGGAAACTCACCATACACTTTCTTTCTTGCTTATACTGGTTCTTGCCTTTCTAATGGGACTTTACCCTTACCCCTTTGTGAAGGTTGTGGAACAGACCTCTAAATACGTGCTTGGAGGTTAGCGGTGAACCTGAATGCCTTCCTTCCAGAGCTCTTGCTTTCACTGGGTATTCTCTTGGTCTTCCTTCTTGACCTTTTTGTAAGCAAAAAACATTACAGAGTTTTGTATTACCTCTCCGCTTTAGTGCCTGTTGCTTCTTTCATAAGTCTTTTTTACGTTTCCTACCCCGCAAAGAGTTTCTTTGAACTTTTTGAGGTGAACGCAATAAACCTGCTTGGAAAGGGCGTGCTTTATGCTCTAACCACGCTTTTTATCCTTTCTATGCAAGACTACTACGAAAGAAAAGGTTCAGTATACACGGAGCTCTCTTACTTACCCCTTTTTGCTACGCTGGGTCTTTCCGTGCTTCTGTCTTCTGTTAACCTCCCCCTTCTTCTCCTCTCCCTTGAGCTTGCCAGCATAAGCATGTATCTTATGGTCTCCGTGTTTAAAGACGAATACTTGTCAAAAGAGGCAGGGTTTAAGTATTTGATAGTGGGTGCGGTAGGCACTTCCTTTTTTGCTCTCGGCTCTGCCTTTTACTACGCAGGCACTGGCAGTCTCTTTTTAAAGGAATACAGAGACGAAAACACTCTAATCTTTCTTTCCCTTCTCCTACTTTTGTCTGCCTTTGCCCTTAAGGCTTCCGCAGTTCCCTACCACTTCTGGACGCCAGACGCTTACGAAGGTGCGCCCACGCCGTTGGTAGGTTACCTTTCCTCCGCCCCCAAGGTAGCCCTTTACTTCCTCTTGGTTCAGCTTCTTAACTACTTCCACCACTTAAAACAGTGGCTTTTATTGATAGCTTTGGTCTCTTTGCTCTCCATGTTCTACGCCAACGCAGTGGCTTACGCCCAAAGGTCTGTAAAAAGGCTACTTGCCTACTCTACCATAGCTCACGCAGGCTACTTCTTCTTAGGCATATCCGCCTTAGAGCCACAGCTTCAAAAGGGTTTACTCTTTTACGTTAGCCTTTACGCCTTCGCCAGTCTTGGTAGCTTTGTAGTTATGTCCGCGCTTGAGAAGAGGGAAGGCTTTAGCCATCACATTTTGGAATACAGAGGGCTCTTTAAAGAACATCCCATAATAGCCTCCGTTTTTGCCCTCTTTCTCTTCGCCTTTATTGGCATACCCCCTATGGCTCTTTTTGTGGGTAAGCTGGCTCTTTTTATGGGTCTGGTAAAAGCCATGCTCGTGCCTCTTGCCTTAGCCTTCGTAATTGCCAGTATAGTCTCCGCAGGATACTACCTTAGGGTTATCGTTTCCATGTTTTTGGAAGAGGGAGAGAAAAGGTTTGCACCTGTAAGAGTCTCCAGCGGTGAGGCTTTAGCCCTTCTCGTATGCTCCATACTGGTGCTCGTGCTTGGACTGTTCCCACATCTTTTTTATGACTTGGTCTCTCTGTGATGCTTATAAAAGTCCTGCCCGTAGGCTTACTTTCTGTTAACTGTTCCATAGTTGTAGACGAAGAGAGCGGTCAGGCTATGGTGGTGGACCCCGGTGCGGATTTTGAGAAGATAAAAGGTGCTTTGGAAGGCTACTCTTTAGCAGGCATACTGGCTACACACGGACACATAGACCATGTAGGTCAGGTAAGGAGCTTAAAAGAGACCTTTAACGTGCCTTTTTACATGCACCCCGCAGACCGCTTTTTATTAAACGACCCCCTTTGGCACGGATTTGAAAGACAGATAGGCGCAAACCTCCCCTGCCCAGAGCCCGATGTGGAACTCCAAGACCGCATGGAAATAACTCTCGGTAAGACAAAACTCAGAGTTATTCACACTCCCGGACATACTCCCGGTCTTTGCTGTCTTTACATTGAAGAGGACAAAATTCTCATAGCGGGAGACCTTCTTTTCAAAGGTGGCGTAGGTAGATGGGACCTACCCGGCGGTGACTTGAGAGCTCTAAGGAATTCTCTTAAAAGGGTTTTTGAAGAGTTGGAAGACCAAGTTTTGGTGATAACTGGACACTACGAAGAGACTACCATAGGCTGGGAGAGGAGGTTTAATCCTTACTTAAGGGGCGTGATATCTTAGCAATGACGCACATTCACAAAGCGAACAAGCAAAAAGGTCAAGAAGACCGTTCAAGTATACAAGGTTGCTTATCCTATTGATTCTTTTCTTGCAGTATACAGGAACAGAAGGCTTTGTAGAAGCTCTTCAGGATAAATGATAACTGGCACGTTTATAAGTGGTGTAGGGATGTTATGAGGTGAGTTGGGGTTATGGTCATATATGTGGATGTGTGGTGGGTAGGTAGCGTGTAGGTTTCTGGGGGATGCTGTGCGGATTACTGAACGTAGTATGAATCTTTTAGAATTTGATGGTAAAAATGTGTGTTATTTTAGTTTATTACCTTTACACGGAGACAACAGATGGTTAAAGAGGGCGTGCTAAGGCTATGAAAGAGTGTATATAACACCTGCATCACACTCAAAAGCCTGTTTTTAAAGGTGAATTATCTGCGAGTAAACCTGAAGGGGCTTGAGCTGAGCATTGGGGGACTTATAAATCTGGAAGAGGATTATGTGGTCACATGAAAGCTTGAAAATGAGGATAATTTAAATAGAAAAAGCCTTGGAATAGACTTTGACCCTACCTTTAACATCCTATAATAAAATGCGCTACTGCCGCCTCGAGAAAAATTACTTGCATTTCAGAGGGGTGGGGGTATATTATAATTATAGAATAGGCAAGCACCTCCAATACGGGGGTGCAACGGGTTTTAGCTGCCAATTGTGGGATTGAAAGTGTGTTGCCAGTAGTCGAGGCTACCAGTGATTTGTGGTTTTAGCTGCCAATTGTGGGATTGAAAGAGTCTAAGTGCGAATGACGGTTTTAGTGTAAACAATGTTTTAGCTGCCAATTGTGGGATTGAAAGTTTATCCTTGCTACATGTATTTGACCCATTCATGCTCGTTTTAGCTGCCAATTGTGGGATT
>JANWYC010000113.1 GCA_025057245.1 Aquificaceae bacterium
CTACTACAGGCCCGTTTCTGAAGTGGTTTTGAAAATGGAGAATATGTTTCCCAGATTGCATGAAATACCACAGCTTACCCAAGAGCAGCTGAAAACAAAACATCTTTTTGATATAGTTACCTCTCCAAACCACGGTGTAATTATTTTGAAAAACAACAGTTCTTTACGGCTTTTAGAGAAGCATCACATAATAAACCGCTTTTACAAGAAATTTTCAAAAGAATTTCTTGACAAAAATCCGCTTACCCTACTTCCTGGAAATAACGCACTTCAGGAAAAGGTAAAGGAACTCTCTGAATTAGGTGAAGAGTTTTATCTTTGCTACATAGACATGGATAACTTTAAAGCCTTTAACGATGCTTATGGTTTCTACATGGGCGACCAGATGATAAAGAAGGTAGGTTTAATACTGAGCGCCTTTGAAAATAGATTGGGTGGTAAGTGCTCTCTGTTTCACATAGGTGGTGACGACTTTGTGCTTATACTGTGGGGTCTTTCTGTTGATCAGATGAAGGATGAGCTTATGGGGCTACTCTCAGAGCTCCAGGATGGTCTCTTGGAGTTTTATAGTCCTGAGGATAGACAACGAGGATATTTTGTGGGCAAAGACAGAAACGATGTTGTAAAGGAATTTCCTTTAGCCAGTGTTTCCATGGCTCTGGTAAAGGGTTCTCCTGACATGGTGGATGTATCCAAAAGGTCAGCACAGCTCAAGAAGAAGGCAAAATCCTACACTGGTAGCGTTCTTGTAGTGGAAACTCTTAACGAAATCTTAACAATTAACCGTTAGACTATATACCAAAATCCTAAAGGAGGTGTTAACATGAAAAGGTTAACCATCAAGACCGCAGTTCTGTCTGTGGGAGCTGTAGCTATGCTCTCCGCTTCAGCCCAAGCACAGCAAGTTATTAGAATTGACGGTTCATCCACAGTATACCCCATAACCGAAGGAGTAGCGGAGGAGTTCCAGAAAGCAAAGAAGGGTGCGGTAAAGGTCACTGTGGGTATATCTGGAACTGGCGGCGGCTTTAAGAAGTTCTGCAGGGGTGAAACTGACATATCCAACGCCTCAAGACCAATATTGGTTAAGGAAATGGAGGAGTGCAGAAAAAACGGTATACAGTATATCGAACTCCCAATAGCCTACGACGGTCTTGCAGTGGTAGTAAACCCCAGAAACAACTGGGCAACCTGCATGACAGTTGAACAGCTAAAAGAAATCTGGAAGCCAGAATCTCAGGGTAAAAAGTTCTCTTGGTCAGACTTTGACCCCAAGTGGCCTAAAGAAGAGATAAAGCTGTGTGGTGCAGGTCATGACTCTGGAACTTTTGACTACTTTACCGAAGCTATAATGGGTAAGGCAAAGCAGTCAAGGGGTGACTACCTTGCCTCCGAGGACGACAATGTGCTTGTTCAGTTTGCTCAGAGAGAAAGAGGAGCTCTCTGCTACTTTGGACTTGCCTACGTTCAGGAAAACAGAGGTAAGGTAAAGGCAATACAGATAAGAAATCCCAAAACCGGTCAGTGTGTAGAACCTAACTATGACACAGTTCAAAGAGGTCAATATCAACCACTTTCAAGACCCCTGTTTATATACGTGAACGCAAAATCTGTGCAAGATAGACCAGAGGTGAGGGAGTTTGTGGATTTCTATCTAAAGAACGCTGGTAAGATATCCAAACAGGTGGGCTACATAGCTCTTCCAGATAGGGCATACAAGCTTGCGGAAGAGAGGTTTTCTAAGAGAGTGGTTGGCACCGTCTTTGGTGGTGAACCTGAAGTGGGTCTGACCATAGATGAACTCCTAAAGAGGGAAGCCAAACAATGACATTATCCTTAGGTGCAAAAAAGGCAATAGACATAGCCCTCTTTTTGTTTTTAATGTTCATGGGGGCTGTCTCTGTCTTCGTAACCTTTGCCATAGTCTGGGTTCTTTTGGTTGATACCATAAGGTTCTTTACCCACCCCGATGGGGGTGGCTTTCCCACTTCTCTTATAAGGTTCCTTACAGAAAAAGAGTGGACGCCAACTTTCTACAACAAACAAATAGGGATATGGCCTCTGGTTAACGGAACTTTTCTTATAGCTTTTATCTCCATGATAGTGGCAGTCCCATTAGGTTTATTAGTAGCGGTTTATCTGAGTGAATACGCCAGTTGGAAGGTTAGGGAGACTGTAAAACCATGGCTTGACTTCCTTGAGGCAGTTCCCACGGTAGTATATGGATACTTTGCTCTTCTTTTTATAACTCCCATACTCCAAAAATTCCTCGAGCCTTTGGGTATAACAGTCGAAGGTATGAACGCTCTATCTCCGGGTATAGTTATAGGTGTGATGATACTACCCTACACCGCTTCTATGATAGAGGATGCTCTAAAGGGCGTGCCTCAGTATCTAAGAGAAGCTTCCTATGCCCTTGGTGCTTCAAAGTTGAGGACCGCTCTTCTTGTGGTTCTCCCTGCGGCTAAGTCCGGCGTTCTCTCCGCCTACCTTCTTGGCTTTTCAAGGGCAATAGGTGAAACCATGGTAGTAGCAGTAGCTGCAGGCATGTATCCACAACTCACCGCAAACCCTTTAGAGCCTATACAGACCATAACTGGTTACATAGTGCAGGTTGCTCTTGGAGACTTGCCCTTTGACTCTTTTGATTACCTTTCCATCTTCGCTGCAGGTTTTGTGCTATTTCTCCTTACCCTTATCTTAAACTCTGTGGCGGTGTATCTTAAATCCAAGGCTGTGGGGTATTAACATGGAAGCAAAAATAGAAACAAAAGAAGAGTTTCGTGTAAAGCTGAAAGAGTTTGACACACAAAGCTATGCAAAAAGTGTAAGGAAGAGGGATAAAATCTTTGAAGTTTTGGGTTTAATATCCACTTTTCTGGTGCTACTCTTTCTGTTTACCATATGTGTTGACCTACTAATAGACGGGTGGGTTAGGATAAAAGACTATAGTTTCTACACGTCTTATCCTTCAAGGTTTCCTGAGGAAGCAGGCGCGCTATCCTCTTGGGTAGGCACTATATATGTTATGACAGGAGCAATATTCTGGGCTGTGGTTCTGGGTATACCCGCTGGCATATACCTGGAGGAGTACGGAGGAAAAGGTAAAGTAGCCAAAATAATAGAGGCTAACATAGCAAACTTAGCCGCAGTTCCTTCCATAGTTTATGGTCTTCTTGCTTTGGGTGTTTTTGTTTACAGGTTCAAGTTTGGGGAGAGCGTGCTTACCGCAGGTCTTACCCTTGGTCTTCTTATGCTACCAGTGGTGGTAGTCTCTACCAGAGAAGCAATAAGAAGGATACCAAGGTCCATAAGGGAAGCGGCTTACGCCTTAGGAGCGACTCGATGGGAAACCCTTTTCCACCACATACTGCCCTACTCTATGGGCGGTATATTTACTGGTCTTATAATAGCAGCTTCAAGAGCTATAGGAGAAACCGCTCCCCTTGTTACCATAGGTGCTCTGACCTTTATAGCCTTTCTACCTCCAGCACCATGGGAAGACTTTGTAGGCATGTTAAAATCACCTTTTACCGTTTTGCCTATCCAAATGTATAACTGGGTATCTAGACCACAAGAAGCATTTCACGTTAATGCAGCCGCTTCTGGCTTTATACTATTAGTAATAGCCCTTCTCATGAATTCTGTTGCCTTTTACTTAAGATATAAAGTAAGGAGGAAGTATCAATGGTAAACCCCGCAAAGATGCTGGAGGAAAGGAAGGTGACGCAAGGTGTAGCAGGCACGAACACAAAGATAGAAGTGAGAAACTTTAACTTTTACTACGGTAGCTACCACGCCCTAAAAGACATAAACTTTCCCATATACGAGAGAAAGGTAACCGCAATCATAGGACCATCTGGATGTGGTAAGACCACGCTCTTGAGAGCCTTCAATCGTATGCACGATCTATACCCCGGCGCACGATACGAAGGTGAAATAATTATGCACCCAGACATGACTAACCTTGTGGACAAAAACGCTGACCCACTGCAGGTTCGTATGCGCATAGGTATGGTTTTCCAAAAACCTAACCCTTTTCCCAAAAGCGTATATGAGAACGTAGCCTACGGTCTGAAAATAAGGGGGATAAAAAGCGGAAGGATTCTGGATGAAGCGGTAGAGAAAGCTCTGAAAGGCGCCGCCTTGTGGGAAGAGATAAAAGATAGGCTTAACGCTAATGCTTATTCTCTCTCCGGCGGTCAACAGCAAAGGCTTTGTATAGCAAGAGCTATAGCAGTGGAGCCAGAGGTGCTTCTCTTCGACGAGCCCACATCAGCCCTTGACCCTATATCTACAGCCAAGATAGAAGACCTTATAGTGGAACTCAAGCAGAGGGTAACCATAGTAATAGTTACACATAACATGCAACAGGCTGCGAGAATATCTGATTACACCGCTTTCATGTATTTGGGTGAGCTCGTAGAGTTTGGTCCTACGGAGAAGATATTCACTAAGCCAGAGAAAAAGCTAACGGAAGACTACATAACCGGAAGATTCGGTTAAAGCGTAATTTTAGCTTGACTATGCAATAATTTCGTAAAACTCTTATGAATCAGAGACGAGAGACTTATTATACAGTTTATTGTTAGACACAGCATAGCAAATATAGGCTTTCGTTGAATTATGTGTATAACGACTGATAGCTA
>JANWYC010000114.1 GCA_025057245.1 Aquificaceae bacterium
ATAATTAGGAGGAGAGGCAAAGATGATAAGAAGAACGCTACTGTTAGCTATGCTCTGTAGTGGTCTTGTCAGCTCTTGCACTCCAGTTGTAAGACAGGCTGTTTTACCAAAGGCGGACAACCAAATAAGCGTGGTGCAAAAGGGAAGTCATTACTTTTCTGAGGAAGAGGAACTCTTCATAAGAGAGGAAGCCAAAACCTTTGGCATACCCATACCAGATAGGCAAGAGATAAAAATGTTTATGGACTATTATCTTTCCAACAAACGTTTTTTTGAAATTACATTGCAAAGAGCAAACTACTACATGCCTATCATCCTACCTATAGTGAAAAAGCACGGACTTCCTGAGGAGATAGCTTTACTTCCTGTTATAGAAAGTGCATTTAACAACATGGCAGTGTCAAGGTCAGGAGCTGCTGGTCTTTGGCAGTTTATCCCAAGCACTGCGAGAAGATATGGTCTCAGAGTGGACCAGCACGTGGATGAGAGGTTTGATGTGGTAAAGGCTACAGATGCGGCGATGAGGTATCTCAAGGACCTTTATGCAATGTTTGGAAACTGGGAGCTTGCACTTGCCAGCTACAACTGTGGTGAGAACTGCGTAGCCAGAAGAACTGGTGGCTTAGATTTTTGGACCAGTCAAGGAATGCTTCCAGAAGAGACGAGAAACTACGTTCCCAACTTTTTTGCGGTATTACTCTTAGCAAGAAATCCCGAGAAGTACGGTCTATCTGTGAAGATAGAAGGCATCTACTTAGACCAAAAGGTAGTAGAAAAGGACACAACCACAGAAGAGTTTATAACGAAGAACAGAATTAAAGAAAGCGTCTTCAGAGACTTTAATCCACACATAAGAAAAGACATCATACCAGCCGGCACCGTCGTTTATTTACCTAAGGAGGACAAAAGCACCACAGAAAGAGTTGAAAGACTTCCCAACGGTGCAAAGTTGATAATAAGGGAATGATAGAAGGCTTTGTGTTAGCTGGCGGGCAGAGTAGGCGGTTTGGCGAGGATAAGCTTCTGTATGTTTTAGGCAAAAAAAGGTTAATAGAATATCCTGTGGATGTTCTAAAGAGTTTTTGCCACAGAGTTTGTGTGGTGGCAAAAGACATGGAAAAATTTGCTTTTTTAGACAACGTGGAGCTCCTACAAGACATCTTAGACAAGCAGTCCGCCCTGTCTGGTCTTTACACTGCTATAAAAAACGCAAAAGGCGAAAGATGTCTTGTGGTAGCCGGAGACATGCCCCTTTTGGAGAAAAACCTTCTTAAAAGGCTTGTGGAAAGCTCGGAGAAAAAGTTAACACTTTTCAGAATAGGTGGAAGACTACAACCAATGCCGGGTGTATACTACAAAGACCTACTGACAGAGCTTGAGGAATATCTGAAAGTTAGCGATGAGAGGTTTGTTAACTTTGTGGAAAGTATGCGCGGTAAAGAGTTAACGGAGGAACTTGCCAGAGAAGTTGACCCAGAGCTTCTTTCTTTTTTTAACGTGAACACGAAGGAGGATGTGGAGTTTATATTAAAAAACTATGGTGGAAAAGTGTTTTAAAGTGGATGGTATGACTTGTCAGCATTGCGTCAACACGGTAAAAAGAGCTCTGTATGCGGTTGAGGGCGTATCCCACGTGGATGTGAGCTTAGAGGAAGGCAAGGTGCGAGTTCACATGGAAAAGGATATTCCATCCCACTTGCTCAAGTCTGCGGTGGAAGAGTGGGGATACAGAGTTTTAGGTGAGATTTGAAGAGTTCAAGAGGCATTTGCAAGAACTGGAGCTCATAGGCAAAGGGTGGCGCAGTTTTGTTTTCAGGTCCTTCTGGGAAGGTAAAGAAATAACCGTAAAAGTTGCAAAGGATACAGACAGGGAATATGCCATAAGGAAGGAGGGTCACATACTTGAGCTTTTAAAAGGCATAAAAGGCTTTCCACAGCTTCTAAAAGCTGGCGAAGATTTCATAGTTTACGAACACATAAAGGGCGTTCCCATAGAAAAAGCCAGTTTGGGAAAAGAAGAGCTCGTTCTCGTATACATAAAAGTGCTTGATTTAATAAGAGTGCTTGACCGTATGGGTATAAACAAGGATGAGCTAAACAGGCTTGACAAAAACACAATTATAGGGGAAGGGCTTGAGGTTTACCTTATAGACTTCGAAAGAGGGAGCGTTGGAGTAAAGAAGAGACATAACCTTAGTCAGTTTTTACAACTACTCAGAAAAGAAGGACTGATTGACCCAGAAAGGGCAAAGGACATAGGTAGGAGGTATGTTTCTGGAGAGGAGGTCTACGATGAAGTTAGAAGAGCTCTATCTTCTGCTACTTGAAACTCACGGACCTCAAGGCTGGTGGCCGGTGGACGAGGCATACCACCGCGTAAACGGAACAGACCCAAGAGAGGAAATTATCATAGGTGCAGTGCTTACGCAGAACACAAGCTGGAAAAACGTGGAAAAGGCAATAGAAAACCTAAAAAAGCATAACGGACTTTCTCTTAGCTTCGTAAGAAGGATGAGCTTAGAAGTTTTAAAGGAGCTCATAAAACCTGCCGGATTTTACAGCCTAAAGGCTGAAAGGCTAAGGACTGTAGCGGACTTCTTTGAGCCTGTGGAAAAAGTAAGATACGTGGAAAGGGAAGAGCTCCTTAAAGTAAAAGGTGTAGGTCAAGAGACCGCAGATGCCATACTACTCTACGCTGGAGACAGACTTACTTTTGTTATAGACAAATACACTCAGAGATTTATGAAAAGGTTCGCAAAGGTAGAAGGTAGCTACGGAGAGCTGAAGATGTTTTTTGAGGAGAACTTACCAAAAGACTTAAGAGTTTACAAGGAGTTTCATGCTCTAATAGACCAACACGCTAAAGTTGTATGCAAGAGCACTCCCCTTTGCGGAGAGTGCTTTTTAAGAGCGTCTTGTCTTAGTGCAAGCCCATCTTTTTGAGTATTTTTCCTCTCCAAAGCCAGATTAAGACGCCCATAACAACAAGGTAAGCGATAGTTCCCACACCCATGAGCGTTCTTTTGCTTTTCTCCTCTGGGCTTGGCTCTGCCACAGACTTGAGGTATGCAACTATCTTTGCGGTCTCTTCAGGTCTTCCGATCATAACTGGGGGCATGGATGTGCCAGGAAGAACTTTCTGGGGTTCAAGAGTAAAGTTGTAAAGATATTCCTTACCCTTTACCAGATATATGGTAGAGAGGTCTGGTGGGACTTTTCCGAAGGATTCCTTCAAGCCATTAAGGTCTTTCTGAAACACAGACTCATACACATCCCTGGGAAGGACCTTTCCGTATTTTTCTTGAAGGGTCTTTAGTTCTGGGTTTGCCTGAACGGAGCTTATATATACCGCATCGTATCTGACAGAGTGGCATGCTTTACAGTTTTGCTCGAAGAGCTGTTTTCCTTCTTTTGCGTGGGTTTTCACGTCTTCTGCTATCTTAGCGTGTTGCTCTGGCATCTCGTACTTCTCACGGTGAGCAAAGAAGTTGTTTATCCATATGATGTAGAAAAATATCAAGGTTATGGCTGTGAAAAATACAGTCTTTATCATGACCTTTCACCTCCTTTTGCTTTATACCAACCCCACTCTATGATGGATATAAACGGCAAGGAGAGGAAGAAGGCAAATAGTCCAGCGGTGAATATGAGACCAAGAGTGGCGTTCATAGGTGTGGGAGGCATGGTGCCAAGCACGGTAAGTGCCATAGAAGATATTACCAGAACTACAAACATAACAAAGAAGAGTGGTCTGTTCCTTGCGCTCTTCAAGGGTGAGAAGTCAAGGAAAGGTAGTATAAGCAGGAATAACAAGGATAGATTAAAAGCTACAAAACCTAAAAACTTGTCAGGTATAGACCTGAATATGGTGTAGTAGGCTAATAGATACCATTCTGGGGCTATGTGAGCAGGTGTTTTAAATGGGTCTGCGGGGTCGTAGTTGTCAGCGGGTAAAAAGTGGCTCATGTGGAAGAACACAAAGAAGAAGAAGACCGCAAGGTATCCCATCAAGTATGCACCTTCTTTAAGGGTTATGTAGGGATGGAAAGGCACGCCTTCTTTCTTCTTATCTATCTCCCTACCGTCAGGGTTAGAAATACCCGCTGCACGCACCAAATAGAGGTGGAAGCTCAAAAGTAGTAGGAGTATAAGTGGCAAGAGCCATATGTGTAAACCGAAGAACCTTCCAAGAGTTATCTGCCCTATCTCGTATCCACCTTTCATCCAAATGGATATGGTCTCACCTATCTTTAGCTTGCCTATCAAAGGTGCGGAGTCTATGGATGTAGGTATTTCCGCAGTCACAACCATACCCCAATAAGAGAGCTGACCCCATGGAAGAAGATAGCCAGTTAGAGCTGTGGTTAGCAAGACAAAGTATATGAGCCAACCCACTATCCATGTGAGCTCTCTGGGTTTTTTGTAAGCGTTGTAGTATATGCCAGTAAAGATGTGCAGGTATACCACCGCAAGGAAAAAGTTAGCACCAGCCGCATGCACATGCCTTATAAGCCACATAAATGGAACTTCTTTCATTATGGTGTGGTTAGCGCTGTCAAAAGCTCTGTTTACATTAGGCTCGTAATACATAGTCAGGAATATACCAGAGATA
>JANWYC010000115.1 GCA_025057245.1 Aquificaceae bacterium
GGTAGGCGGTGGGTAGGGAATGTGGGGGTGTTATGGAGGATACTGAAACTTTTGCTGGACACAGTAGCAAGAAGACCAAACAGACCACATGACCGCTATTGGGTATTGGTTACTAATAACCGTTTGGACAATTTAAGTATTAAACATGTCTTAACGAAATCTTAACAAAAATTCCGTTATAATTTCATCGAAATGATTGAATACGTATCCTACAGAAAGGGTGAGGCAAGGCTATACTTTTCAAGTTTGGAGGAAAGGAACTTATTCCTGCGTAACATGCATGGGATGGAGGGGGTTGAGGGGGTTGAATACAAGGATAACACAAGAACGTTGCTTATAAAGTTTAGAGAAGGTAGCTTTATCCATTACATCTTAGAAAACCTTAGCGGGCAGAGAAAATCTCAGGCTTTAGACAGGGATGACCTTCATTTTTACATACAGCCCTTTCTAAAGCATCCAGCGGTAAAGCTGGGCGTTAGTATGCTGTTATTAGGATGGAAAGTTGGTTTGGTTTCCTTCACGTTTTGTAGTATATTCTTTATGCCTTATCTGAAAACCAGGTTGTAAGGAGGTAAAACATGTTTAACATCAGTATTCCAAGTACTATAGGTGGGTGCTTGTCCACAAACATGCTCCTTTATGGATTTGGAGCTCTCGCTGGTGTTGTGGTGTTAGGCAAGCTTATGAGAGACGCAAGACCCTTCTTGGTATCCACAACAAAGGAGGTTATAGCCTTCCAGCAGTGGCTAACTGGAAACCTTGAGGAAGGAAAAGAGTTTTGGGAGGATGTGGTCTCCGAAGCCAAACACCTTTACAGGCTTGAGGTAGAAAAGAAGTTGGAAGTGCTCCAAAAACAGCAAGAAATCCTTCAGAGAATAAAAGAAAGACTTTGAGGAGGTAAAGATATGAACCAAATTGCTTCACTAATAAGCAGAGCGGTGTGTTCTGGTCCTTTTAGCTTCGCCCTTGGTTTTGGCCTGGGTGTGTTAGCCTTTTACATACTTGACAGAGCCAAGGAGAAAAAGAGGTTAGAAGATACTCAAAGAGAGATAGAAGCTATGGTAAAGGCTCTTGAAGTTAAACTCCAGCAGGAGAACAAGGGAGAATGACCTACAGCGTAGAAAAGCTCTCTCCGGGCAGGATAAAACTGAACTCTTACTTGTTTAAACACCTGCACCATACGGAGGATACGCTTAAATCTTACTTTTCAAGGTTTGGTGGTGTGCGCAGGGTTAGCTATTCCGCCAAATCTGGAAAGCTTGCATTAGAATATGACCCACAAACCTTTGACCTGATAGGCTTTCTCAGCTATTTAGAAAACACGCCAAGAGAGCTTTTCCTCGAGGACCTTTCAAAGGAAAAGCCAAAGATTCAAAGAAAAGAAAACGGAGCTTCCCGCTGGTTTCTACTTAGCACACTAGGTTTTATACCATACCTTTTCAGAGGCTTATTGCCCAATCCTCTGTTAGCCGGTATGACCCTGTATCTTTCCAAACCTATTCTGGAAAAAGCTCTAAACTCCTTAAGAGCACGAACTTTAGATGTTCATTTCTTAGATTCCTCCGCTATAGTGCTTTCCAGCCTGACGGGCAATCCTCTGTCCGCACATACCATGGTGTTCTTATTAGCTCTGGGAGACTATCTGTCAGAAAAAGTAGAGAAAAAAGCCTACGAAAAAATAGAAAAGCTCTTCTCTTACAAAGAGGACACTGCATGGCTTCTCTTGGGTAACGGTCAAGCGGTTAAGGTTAAGGCGCTAGAGTTGAATAAAGGTGATAGAATAGCGGTCTACGCAGGTGAAAAGATTCCGGCGGACGGTGTGGTAGAAGAAGGGGACGCTCTGGTAAATCAGGCGTCTCTCACAGGAGAATCCAACCCTGTTCACAAAAAGCCAGGTGATAAAGTCTTTGCCGGCACATTCGTGGAGGACGGCAAGCTCTACGTAAGGGTAGAGGAGGTGGGTGAGGAAACTGTGGTGGCAAAGATAGCCAAGATAGTGGAACAGAGCATAAAAGAACCCATAAATCTGCAAAGGTTTGCGGAGGAGAAGGCTAATCAGATGGTTTTACCTACATTGGGACTGGGTGCTCTCTCCTTCGCCACGAGCGGGCAGATTAGCCGGCTTACGTCTACTTTAATAATAGACTATCATACTGGCATACACCTTACCACACCTTTGACGGTGCTCTCAAGCGTAGCTCATGCATCCACATACGGCATACTCATAAAGAGCGGTGCTAAGTTGGAAGCGCTTTCAAGGGTAGACACTTTCGTAATGGACAAAACTGGCACGCTTACCATAGGGCATCCAGTGGTGGAGGACGTGGTGGGTCTTGAGGTTTCTGAAGATGAAGCCTTGTTATACTCCGCTTCCCTTGAACAAAGAATAACCCATCCTGTAGCAAAGGCTATCGTAAAGCTAGCTGAAGAGAGAGGATTCGAGCTTATACCAAGAGAAAACTCTCAATATCACATAGGTTTAGGCATAGAGGGAGATTTGAATGGGATTAAGTTTATGCTCGGAAGCACGCGCTTTATGCAGAAAAAGAGGATAAGGATATCTCCACAGGTTAGGGAGTTAGTAGATAAGTTCCACGCAGAAGCAAAGTCTGTGCTTTATTTGGTAAAGGACAGAAAAATCGTAGGTCTTCTAACCTTTAGAGACCCTCTTAGGGAAGAGGCTAAGGATGTGGTGAGAGAGCTAAAAAGAAGGGGCAAAAAGGTAGTTCTCTGCACTGGGGATAACGAGGGTATAGCTCGCTACATGGCAAAGGAACTGGGCGTGGAAGAGTTTTATGCCCGAGTGTTTCCTGCGGAGAAGGTAAAGGTGGTAGAAAAGCTCAAAAAGCAAGGTAGGGTAGTTGCTTTTGTAGGTGACGGTGTCAACGACTCACCAGCCCTTTCCTCTTCAGATGTGGGTATATCACTCAGGAGTGGGACGGACATAGCCATAGAGGTGGCGGATGTGGTTATTGGCGATAGTCTTTGGCATCTTGTGGACGTAGTAGACATAGCGGAGGGTACTATTAGAAGGCTGAAAAAATCCTATCAGATTAACACACTTGTTAACACCTTGGGACTTATAGGCTCAACCTTAGGTTTGATAGGACCATCTATGTCCACCTTTATAAACAACGGCACGACGGTGCTTTTAGGCTTATATTCATTACAAAAACCAAAAAGGAGGTTATAGCCATGGAAGAGAAGGACTTAGCCCAAGAGCTGGAAAGGATTAAGGCTGAGCTGGAGGAGCTCAGAAAAAAGATGGGTGCTGCAGAGGAGAAAGGTATAAAGGAGCTACCTGCGGAAGCCCTCTCCAAGGTCATGGATGTCAGCAAGGAGATAGTCAAAACAGCGGCTGAGATAGGAGAGAAAGCTCTGAAGGTAGTTCGCTTCTCCGTAGAAGGTGCGGTAGAAGGTGCAAAAAGGGCTCTGAAGGAAGAGGAAAAGAAAGAAGAAGGATGACCTTTCTAAGGACCAGAAGCGGTAGATACCTGAACATACTTCATGTAATATCCCTTTCTGTGGAGGAGGCTAAGATAGAAATAGAAGGCAAAAAAAGGCTGGTTTTCAAGGTAGTAGCCTACATGAGCCAGCCGCTCCTCCCAGCTGTTCTTGGTATCTACTCCACGGAAGAGAAAGCCTTTGATGTGCTTGAAAACATAATAAAACGCCTGTCTGAGAATGAAAGGGTTATACATGTTGAAAGCGAATACTGAAGACTACATAATAGAGCTAAAACTCTTAGCCCATCACATACAGGAACAGCACGGTAGCAAACTACAACATGTTAAAGAGCCAGTTCTTCTTATTATAGAACTTCCTAATCTTCAGAAGGTTTATTTTCTAATAAGCTCAGAAGGTATAAGCTATAAAAAGGAGTTGGTGGAGACAAACAATCGCATTGCAATAAAATATGTGGACCTTATGAGAGTTGTGGAAAAACCTTCAAGGATAGCAAGGTATATTTTGGAAGGCAGAGTAAAGGTGTTTGGTAATTATCGTGAAGTGCTCTCTACGCTTCAAAGAATGTTTTAGAGTAGCTTCACTTATGCTGTATGTTATGTCCAAAAATGCTTTCTAATGCCTAACACTCAACCACTTCAAAATTTTAGTGTAGCTTTATAAGAATTCATAGAGCGGTTTTGAGTTAAAGGGAAAGGACTTATTAGACCGCTGGGTGTAATCGCCTTTATAGTATCCTGCTAAAGTTCCGCAAAACTTTAGGTATAATCTTTTTGATGTATCTTGAGTTTGAAAAAGACCTGTATGAGTTAAACCAGAGAATAGAACAGCTAAAGAGATTATACGCTATAGGAGAAAAGGAAAAGGAGAAAGAGCTTAGAAAGCTTCAGAGGGAGTTTAGAAAGCTCAGTAAAGAATTATATTCAAAGTTAGAACCATGGGATAGAGTGCTGGTGGCAAGGCACGCTCATAGACCTCATGCGGTGGATTACATAAACCTAATTTTCAAAAACTTTATAGAGCTCCACGGAGATAGACTATACGGAGACGACAAGGCTATAGTAGCAGGCTTTGCATACCTTGACCGTTTCCCCGTGGCAGTGA
>JANWYC010000116.1 GCA_025057245.1 Aquificaceae bacterium
TTCTGAAATGGTTGAATATCAAGCCTCAGCGAGTATTTTTGGACAAAAGCACGCTATCTTGAGTCTTTGCATGAAGTTATGTTTTATACCGCCAAAAAAGGTAAATGTGCGGAGAAGGATAAAAGTTGGTGTGGCGTAAGATGTGGGGTTAATCTAAGAAACTTTTAGAGAAGCGCGTGAAGGCGCTGTGAGTTGTTTTAGTTTTCTTAGTCTTTTCTGAGATTTTTATAGACTCTCCTTGCTTTGGATAATATCTGATAATTCATACTTAAATTCTGAAGTTAGTGAATATCAAGCCTCAGAAAGCGTTTTTGCACAAAGCAGACTTTCCTGAGTTCCTTTTGTTTAGCATTAGAACTTTGACACTCATATGGTTTCTTATGACACTTTAATCGCTATCACTTTAAAAACCTAAGTCAAAAGACGTAAGCTAACAACGCAGTCACGACTACGTTAACTATGGATATAGGAAGCATTATCTTCCAACCTATCTCCGTTATGTCCTTTGCCTGAAACCTCGGAAGCGTCCAGTGAATCCACAAGACAAAGAAAACAAGTCCAAACATCTTTATAATAAACCACAGGTATGGTGAAAGTGGTCCGAAGATGTTAGGACCAGACCAGCCACCAAAGAACAACACTACCGCTATGGCGGAGAGTGCCATTACATTAAGATACCACTCCGCCAAGGGGAACACGCCAAACCTCATACCGCCGTATTCTACGTTGTAGCCCGTAACCAACTCCGCTTCCGCTTCCTGTATGTCAAAGGGCACTCTTCCAGACTCCGCAAGCATGCAGAAAAGATAAAGCACAAAGGCTACTGGTTGGTATACTATGAACCATAACCCCCTTTCTATCTGAGCCTGAACTATGCCCGTGGTGCTCATAGTACCTGCTAAGAGTATAACACCAAGTACTGAAAAGCCTAAAACCACCTCATAGCTTATTATCACGGCGGACTTTCTCAGAGAGCCTATAAAGGCATATTTGGAATTGGAAGCCCAGCCAGAGAAAATAGTGCCGTAAACCGCCAGAGAGCCAAAAGCAAAGACCAAAAGTAAGGCTATGTTTACATCAGAAACTATAGGCTTTATCTTGTATCCGAACAAAGTAAACTCAGGACCAAAGGGAATAACTGAGAAAAGCAACAAAGCAGGAGCAACAGCCATGACCACCGCAAGATAGTAAACAGGTTTATCTGCGTTTTGGGGAATAACAGACTCTTTAGTCAGTAGCTTTATGCCATCCGCCAAGGGTTGAAGCAATCCAAAAGGACCTACAAGCTTTGGACCCATACGGGCTTGAATGTGCCCCGCCAACTTCCTCTCAAACCATGTAAGGTAAGCACCAATTCCTAAAAACACTCCAAGCACTACCAGAACTTTAACAAGTGTTATAAGCACAGAAAGTAAAATTTCCATCACAAACCCTCCAACACTTCTCCAAAGTTTATATACACTTCTTTTTGAGACGAGCTTGTGTCTGCGTAGGTTAGCAGTTTCTCCGTAATCATCTGTCTGTCTCTCCTACCACTGGGTCAAGGCTTCCCAGTAAGGCTATAGCATCCGCTATAGTGCCGTTCTGTATGAGCTTTGGGAATATGGAAAGGTTATACAGAGCTCCAGACCTTATCCTAAGCCTGTAAGGTTTTGACCCACCTACAGAGTATATGTAAAAGCCCAACTCTCCCCTTGGGTTTTCTCCGCTGGAGTAAACCTCTCCCTTAGGCGCAGACTCCCCATGCACTACTATACGAAAGTTCTTAACCATATCCTCCAAGTCCATAAACACATCTTCCTTTGGAGACATGACCGCGGGATGCTCTTTGTTTACGTAAGGTGCGGACTTTGGCAGACTCTCAAGTTTTGATACGCACTGTTCTATAATTCTCAAGCTCTGCACCATCTCCTCCATACGCACCAAATACCTATCGTAAACATCACCTACCTCACCCACGGGTACGTCAAACTCCACCTCCTCATACGCTGCGTAAGACTCAAGCTTTCTTATGTCGTAAGGCACACCAGAGCCTCTGGCTACTGGACCAGTAAGCCCGTAATTAAACACATCTTCTCTACTTATAACACCAGCATCCTTAGTTCTCCTGAGCCATATACGGTTTCTGGTAAGAAGGTTGTGGTATTCTTTTAGCCTGTTTGGAAAGTCTTTCACAAAGGCTTTTACCACATCCAAAGTCCCCTCCGCAAGGTCATAATGCACCCCACCAATTCTCAAAAAGGCGGATGTGAGCCTAAAGCCTGCGTTTCCTTCTATGATGTCCATTATCTTTTCTCTTTCTCTGAATGCATACAAGAACACCGTTAGAGCTCCAAGGTCAAGAGCACCAGTGCCAAGCCAGAGAAGGTGAGAGTTTATCCTTTGGAGCTCCGCAAACATGGTTCTTATGTATCGGGCTTTCTCGGGCACTTCCACGCCTAAAAGCTTTTCCACTGCGGTCACATATGATAGCTCGTTGCATATGGCTGATATGTAGTCCATACGGTCTGTGTAAGGAAGGAACTGAAAGTAGTAAATGTTCTCCGCTATCTTTTCCATACCCCTGTGTAGTTGTCCGAGGATAACATCTGACTGAACCACCCTTTCACCATCAAGGTCAAACAAAAACCATATGGTTCCGTGAGTTCCCGGATGTAAAGGTCCCCAGTTTAGAACTAGCTGAGCCTTCTTCTGAAGCCTTGATTTTTCGGTTCTCTCAAGGTCCTCAAGTGTAGGCACTCTGGTATGCACCAGCTCGTAATCGTGGCTTGGAGGTTCAGTTCTACCTGCATACAGCTCTGTAAGAGAAGGCAGTTCCACCTCAGGAATACCACCCAAAGGAAAGTCTTTTCTCAGAGGAAAGTAAGGATAGCCCTCCCACATGAACATCCTTCTTAGGTTCTCGTGTCCTCTGTATTGAACTCCAAACATATCGTAGGCTTCTCTCTCCGCCCAGCGAGCGCAAGCCCAGAGTTTTTCAACAGAAGGCAAACTACCACCCTTACTCCACGTTTTTACTATAACCCTCTCGTTAGTATCTGGGTTGTATAGTATGTATACGCCCTGAAATCTTTCTCTTTCCTCAGGAAAGTCTATACAAGTGTGGTCTATAAACAGTTTGTAGCCTTCCTTTTCCCTCAAGTGTGTCAGCAGGTCTATTAGTTTTTCTTGTTTTACGTGAAGGTTTGTAGTGTGTTTTGTGAATTCCACTTCCATATCTTTGAAGTCAAACTTTACCCTGTCCGCTACCGCTCTGTTCATCCAAGGCATGGTTTACCTCACACTGTTACTTCCCTTGGGACAAGCCCCTGACGCTCTATGTCTTTTTTAAATTCCTCAAAGGCTTTATCGTATTTTTTCACGCCCTTTTCCTTTATTTTCTTCTGAAGCTGAAGTATACCATACAAGAGTCCTTGAGGGTGGGGTGGGCAACCGGGTATGTAAACATCCACAGGTATGATTCTGTCCATACCTTGAAGAGTGGAATAGGTGGGGAAAGGTCCTCCTGCAGAGGCACACCCGCCCATGGTTATGCACCACTTGGGGTCAGGCATCTGTTCCCAGAGAAGCTTAAGCATGGGTGCTACTTTGTTAACCACCGTTCCTGCAACTATGAGAAGGTCTGCCTGCCTGGGTGAAGCCCTGAATATAACACCAAGCCTATCTAGGTCAAACCTAGAAGCCGCTGCGTGCATCATCTCTATAGCACAACAGGCAAGCCCTATAGTCAAAGGCCAAAGAGCATTGCGCCTACCCCAACTTAAAAGCTCATCCACCGTTGTAAGAACAAAACCGTTGGAATTAAGCATAGTCATAACACATACCTCCTTTACTTTAACATTTTAAGTAGTTCCACAAGCCATGTAAGCGTATCTCTGTTGAAAAACACTACAAGAAATGCCAGTATAAAGACCATAAACTTTATAACTCTTATCTCCGCCCTTAACTCTGCAATTTCTCCTTTAAGTTCAGCTCTTACTTTCTCCACTTCAGCTCTTACTTTCTCTATCTCAGCTTTTGTTTCCGCTATGTCTGCCTTAGTAGCTAACTCTTTTGAGAGCTCATCCTTAAGCTCTGCCTTTAGAATATGCTTTTGTTCATAGGTTTTTTGCTCTATCAGTTGAAGAGACTGCTCTATCATACTTCCCACTCTCTCTGCCTTCTCTTTGCCCAGCTCCTCTTCAAGGATTTTGTAAAGCTCGTAAGGCAATACAGCCATAGTTTTATATTATAGCCCTAACTTTATATTTGCCACCTGATAGCTTTATTTTTCCACTAGTAGGAAGGTTAAAGCTTTCGTGATTCAGCATATCAATAATAGACCCCTATTTCAACATTAGTTCCACAAACCAAGTAAGCGTATCTTTGTTGAAAAGGATTATAAGAAATGCCGGTATAAAGACCATAAACTTTATAAACCTTATCTCCGCCTTTAGTTCTGCAATCTCTCCCTTGAATTCAGCTCTTACTTTCTCTATATCAGCCTTTGTTTCTGCTATGTCTGCCTTTGTGGCTAACTCTTTTGAGAGCTCATC
>JANWYC010000117.1 GCA_025057245.1 Aquificaceae bacterium
CCTCTGATAGCTCTTCCATACCCAGTATGGCTATGATTTCTTGTAGCTCTTTGTATCTCTGAAGCACTCTTTTAACCTCAGATGCTATCTTGTAATGTTCCTCTCCCACAAACTCAGGTGCTAAGTATTTGGAAGTTGACTCAAGAGGGTCAACCGCAGGGTATATGCCAAGCTCTGCAAGCCTTCTTGCAAGAACGGTAGTAGCGTCCAAGTGGGCAAAGACAGAGTAAGGTGCAGGGTCTGTAATGTCGTCCGCAGGCACGTAAACCGCCTGTATGGAAGTAAGAGAACCCTTCTTAGTAGACGTAATCCTCTCTTGCACCTCACCCACGTCCGTGTTAAGAGTGGGTTGGTATCCCACCGCGGAGGGAAGTCTTCCGAGCAATGTGGAAACCTCAGAACCCGCTTGAACGAACCTGAAGATATTGTCTATGAAAACCAGCACGTCCTGACCTTCCACATCCCTGAAGTATTCCGCCATGGTTATACCTGTTTGTGCAACTCGGAAACGCACGCCCGGTGGCTCGTTCATCTGCCCGTAAACCATCACCGTATAGGGCAGAACGCCAGACTCTTTCATCTCGTTCCACAGGTCATTACCCTCTCTGGTTCTCTCTCCCACGCCTATAACCACAGAGAAGCCTTTATGAAACTTTGCTATGTTGTGTATGAGCTCTTGCATTAGCACCGTCTTTCCAACACCTGCACCACCGAACAGACCAACCTTTCCACCTTTCACGTATGGCTCAAGAAGGTCAACTACCTTTATGCCTGTTTCAAGTATTTCTACTTTTGTAGACTGCTCTTCCAGTTTTGGAGGTTCTTTAAACATGGGCCAGAACTCTTCTGCGTTAACTGGTCCCGCCTCGTCTATAGGCTGACCCACCACGTTAAATATCCTTCCCAGCGTTGCTCTACCCACAGGAACTTTTATGGGTCCGCCCAAATACTCCACTTCCTGACCCCTTACAAGACCATCAGTAGCACCCATAGCAACACATCTAACCCTGCTCTCTCCAAGGTGCTGAGCAACCTCAAGGAAGAGCTCCTCTTCAGCCCAATTACCCCTGTCGTCTATAAACTTTCTTCTGGTTTTTAGACCGTGCTTGACGGGAGGCAAATCCTTCTCCCCAAACTCCACGTCAATAACCGCACCTATAACCTGAACCAGCTTACCTTTCATACTTGACCTCCTGTTGTGCTTTGAACTATTATAACCCGAATTGGTTAAGCTGTGATAAGTTCAACCCACGCTTTTCATCTTGTGGAAAACTTCTGCAAACCTACACAGAGCGGGCAAAGAGCCAAAAGTCTCAAACCAGCAAATTGTAACTCTTTTGAGCATTTCTTGACTATGGTAGCGTTCATAAGGCAAAGGTGAAAGAGGAAGAGAAGTTCATAAGGCGGGTGATGGAGAGTGTTACAAGTTGCGGAGCATGGAGCATCAGAAAGCATTTTTTAGACGAAACATCGTAAGGGTATAACTTTTACGTGTCTAATGTGTGTCTAATAAATCTCTCGCCTTCGACTCGTGTTGCTTTCAATGCTTCGCTTACGCTAATGCCTATTGCTTCTTCAAAGTTTAATCATGCTAATGGTAATTTCCCCCCAGACTTACTTTTTGTTGTATATTTTATGGCATGTTAATCATCGCAGGTCCGTGTGTAATAGAAAGTGAGAGTTTAGTGTTTGAAGTAGCGGAACATCTTAAGAAGCTCTCGGAAGAGTTTAAAGAATTTGAGTTTGTGTTCAAGTCTTCCTTTGACAAAGCCAACAGAAGTTCACACAAGTCTTTTAGAGGTCCGGGTCTTGAGGATGGTTTAAAGGTTCTCCAAAAGGTGAAGAGAGAATTTAACCTTAAGGTTACCACTGACGTTCACGAGACATGGCAAGTTAAGCCCGTAGCGGAAGTGGTAGATATAGTGCAAATACCAGCCTTTCTTTGCAGACAAACGGACCTTATCCTTGAGGCGGGAAGGAGCGGAAAGGTGGTAAACGTGAAAAAGGGTCAATTTCTTGCACCATGGGATGCAAAGAACATCGTAGAAAAGCTCAGGTTTGTAGGTTGCACAGACCATTACATAACGGAGAGAGGCGTAAGTTTTGGCTATAACAATTTAGTGGTAGACTTTAGAAGTTTAGTTATCATGAGAAGTTTCACAAAAGTTATCTTTGATGCTACTCATAGCGTTCAGCTTCCCGGCGGTAGTGGTGATAGGTCTTCGGGTCAGAGGGAGTTTGTCTTGCCTCTCATAAGGGCGGCGGTTGCAGTTGGCGTAGATGGTCTTTTTATGGAAACCCATCCCGAGCCAGATAGAGCTCTCTCCGACGGTCCTAACATGATACCCCTTAGCCAGCTAAGAGAAGTGCTGGAAACCGTTCAGCGAATCCTTAGCGCAGTTCCTTCCACTTCAAGAGGGTAGTTGTTGCTAAAACAAGCATCACAAAAATCTTGAGGGCTATCTACTACAGTCCTTAGGCTTTCCAGCGAAAGATACTTCAAAGAGTCCGCACCTATAAACTTCCTTATATCCTCAAGCTCCATCCTGTTGGCTATAAGTTCATCTCTGGTAGGTGTGTCTATGCCATAGTAGCAAGGACCTATTACAGGCGGTGAGGATATTCTCATGTGAACTTCCTTAGCACCCGCTCTCTTTAACATGCCCACTATCTTCTTTGATGTCGTCCCTCTAACCAAAGAGTCATCAATGACTACTACCTTTTTACCTTCCAGCACCGCTTTGTTAGGATTTAGCTTCATAAGAACTTTTATATCTCTCAGCTCCTGAGTTGGTTCAATAAAGCTCCTACCTACGTAATGGTTTCTTATTATGCCTAGCTCCAAGGGTAAGCCCTTGGCTTGCGCATATCCTATGGCTGGCACAAGACCAGAGTCAGGCACGGGAACTACTATGTCCATAACCAAATCGTCCTCGTAAGCCAGAAGCTCTCCCATTCTCTTACGAGCCTTGTATACCCAGTTCTCAAACACAAAGCTTTCAGGCTTGGAAAAATACACAAGTTCAAAAATACACATAGCCTTTCTCTGAGACTTAAAAGGAAAGTAGCTCCTTATACCTTGCGAATCTACCACTACCACCTCCCCAGGCTTTACCTCCCTCCACAACTCCGCCTGAAGTATGTCAAAGGCACAGCTCTCTGAAGCAAACAGAACAGCATCCTTAAACCTTCCCATGAGCAACGGTCTAAAGCCCATAGGGTCTCTAACCGCTACAAGCCTGTCTTTAAAAAGGTATATGAGGCTATAAGCACCTTTCACTCTTGACATGGTATAGAATACTCCCGGCAGAATCCTTTCATCGGATGGGTGCAGGTCTATACCATCGGGAATTAGCTCACCATCGTCTAAGAGAGCAAGAAAAAGTTCTGTGTCAGAAGTGTGCATAAAGTTCACTCCTTTGTGCTCTAGCTCAGCCCTTAAGGGTAAGTAATTGACCAGATTTCCGTTATGAACCACTGCTACCCTTCCGAAGCGAGTATTCCTCAGTAAGGGTTGCGAGTTTATACCACCAGGGTCGCCTGCGGTGGAATATCTAACATGGGCTATCGCGCTGTATCCAGATATCTTCTCTAAGTCTTCCCTTCTTATAGCTTCAAGCACCAAACCTACCTTCTTAACCTCTCTTATAGTCTCGAAGTCAGAAACCGCAATACCCACACTTTCCTGTCCTCTATGCTGAAGGGCGTATATACCGTAGAAGGCATACCTCTCCGCATAATCTACACCAAAAACACCAAACACTCCACACATGGGATATAGTATAGAATACGAACCAGTATGGAAATTTCAAGCATTTCTCTAAGCTAAACCCACAAGCTAAAGTAATCCCAAGTAGCTAAGCATAAAACATTGGCTGGTATTTTAAACAAGACATAAAAACTCTTAAAATCCTTGCGCATGAAGTGCTAGAGATTTATCGAAATAATCAGGAAAGCATATTTGTTATAAACCCTTGCATAAACTAAAAGAACCACTGCTATTTTGTTCTACCACGCACCTGACACCCTCTGTCAAATTTTTACCGTCGCATGTGCACTCAATAGTATATCCACTTCCGACTGTGTTAAGGGTCCAGATACAACTTTCAGTATGTGGAGACAGGTTTCTGTAACTACCACTGGTAGGAGGGTTAGAGCCCATCATCTGGGATTGGCTTATTTGTGCTATCGCATCCGTAAGGCAGTTTCTTGCGTCTGACTGAACTGCAGCTGCCGCAGCTTGTTTTCTATACTTTGTAAACTGCGGTATGGCGATAGATGCAAGTATAGATATTATTCCTACTACCACAAGCAATTCAACGAGGGTAAAGCCCCTGTTTTTCCTTGTAGACCTTGACACGGCGTCATAAATTGTCCTCATGTTAGACCTCCTCCATTTGCCGGCTGCTATAAGGAAGATGCTTCAAAATCTAGACTAAATGTGCTTGGATGTCAATGATTATAGAGAATATTTTGAGAATTATCTTATAGGCATATGACAATAACTCTATACCGCATGTGGAAAAACATA
>JANWYC010000118.1 GCA_025057245.1 Aquificaceae bacterium
CTAACACAATAAATCATTTTTAGGCACAGCGGATTGTTAATATGCTTTGTGTGTCTAACGTATAACCGTCTAACAAGTCTCTCACATTTAACTCGTATGGACTTTATGAACTCTTATAAAGTCAGACTTAAATTTTTGTGTCTAACATCTAACTGTCTAATCTGATTCACAAGAGTTTTACGAGTTCCTGTATAGTCAGGCTCAAATTCTGAAGTTGCTGATTATCAAACATCAGAAAGTGTTTTTTAGACAAATCAGTTATACGCTACGAATCAACAGGGCTAATTTAAAACATAACTCAACACGTCCTTTTTCCCTCTACCTTCTTTTGATGAAGTTATGACAATTTCCTTGTTTTGTCCTAGACTTTTTATAGTTTTGTTTATATCTTCCTGAGTAGCTCTATCGCACTTGGTTAGTGTTAAGACGCACCTAATTCCAAGAGCTTTGAGCCAATCAAGAGCCTGAAGGTCAAGCTCCGTAGGACCTACTACGCAGTCTATCAGTAAAAACACCACCTTTATGTCATCCTTACAAGTTCTAAAGTATGCGTCTATGACGGCTCTCCATCTTTCTCTCTCAACTTTAGAAACCTTGGCAAAACCATAACCCGGAAGGTCAACCAGATATATACCTTGATCTTCTAAAAGAAAAAAGTTTATAGCTCTTGTTCTGCCCGGCTCCTTGCTTACCTTTGCAACTTTCTGACCTACAAGCATGTTTATAAGAGATGATTTACCCACATTAGACCTGCCCACGAAGACCGCATGTTTTCTTCCATCGCAAGGAAAATTCTCTAAAAAACTGCCAACAAATCTCACCTTCATAGCTTTTTAGAGCTTTCTAAAAACTCTTTCACCTCACCAACAAGGTAAAGAGAGCCTATCACGAGCAAATCTTCCTGAAGCTCAAAAATCTGGCTAACCTCCTGAAGTATCCCCACCTCCCTAAATCCATACTCCTTAGCCTTGATGTAGATAACGCTTATATCCTCTCCTCTGTGATGTTTTAGCGGAATAAGGTATATCTTATCCGAGAGCCACCTTAGATGCTTTAGAGACAGCTCCCATTCTTTATCCTTAAGTGCGGTAAAGACGGGTGTAAGGCTTCCTATGTGTTTTTTTACTTCCTTTACCACTCTCAGGACGCCCTCTGGATTGTGCGCTCCATCTAAAAAGAGCATAGGTTTATCTCTTACTACCTCCATCCTACCTTCCCACTTTGTATCCCTGAGAGCTTTTTTCAGTTTATCCTCTTCTAACTTTATTAAAAACCTCGCACCCTTTATAGCAAGGCTTGCGTTATCTATCTGATGCCTACCCCATAAACCCAGCTCCGCCTCGTGTATTTTAAAGCCTTCCTCTTCGTAAAAACTTAAAACAGTTCTGTAGCCTTCCACCTTTCCACTGGCAAAAAAGTCAACTCCCGCTACGCACAAGTCTTCGTGCTTACAAATCTCAAGAGCCTTTGTGTAGAGAGGGTATCTCATGCTACCAAGAACTAAGGGCTTACCTTCTCTGTAAATACCCAATTTTTCTATAGCTCTACTTTCTGGGTCAGCACCAAGCCACTTCACATGGTCTCTCTGCACGTTGGTTATTATGCAAACTTCTGGCTGACATACCTTTGTAGCATCCCATCTACCACCCATACCCACTTCAAAAACCGCCATGTCAACCCTTTCTTGCTCAAAATACTTAAGTGCTAACAAAGTGCAGGCTTCAAAGTAAGTAAGCTCAAACTTCTCAAAAACACTATGCAACTCCTTTACGAGCTGGGAAAGAAGCCCCTCCTCTATCTTCTCACCGTTAACCCTCCAGCGTTCCCTTTCATCAAAAAGATGGGGAGAAACAAACCAACCTACCTTGTATCCGTGATGTCTTATAATGCTCTGTAGAAAGGCACATGTGGAACCCTTTCCGTTCGTCCCGCCTACTTGAAAGGACACATAAGAAGGCTTAAGCGAAAGGTATTTTACCGCTTTCTCTATCCTCTCCAGCGTTGGGACAATGTGGTAGTCTTTGCCTTTGTATAGGTCGTAAAGTTGCATAGGGTCTATATTATAACTTCCCGCTTTTTTAAAATGGATTTGGGTTATAATATTCAAAAAACTTGAGGAGGTAACCATGAAATTAACACTCAGCGTAATCAAAGCGGACATAGGGGGATATGTAGGTCATTCCTCAGCCCATCCTGAAGTGGTTAAGAAGGTGGAAGAGATAGGGCTAAAGGAAGTGGAAAAGGGTAATCTTATTGACTGTCAAGTGTTAGTGTGCGGAGACGATATAGCGCTGGTTATGACTCACCAGCACGGTGTAGACAGTGAGATAGTGCATGGCATCGCATGGAGAGCTTTTGAAGAAGGCACTCAGGTGGCAAAAAGGCTAAAGCTTTACGGTGCTGGTCAAGACCTTCTTTCAGATACCTTCTCGGGCAATGTAAAAGGCATGGGTCCTGGCGTGGCGGAGATGGAGTTTGAAGAAAGACCTTCAGAACCAGTAGTAGTCTTTTTTGCGGATAAGACCTCACCCAGTGCATGGAACTTACCTCTATACGAGATGTTTGCAGACCCTATGGTCTGTGCGGGTCTTGTGATAGACCCCAAGATGCATGACGGCTTCACCTTTGAAGTGTTAGACACTTATACTGGAAAGGCAGTGAAACTCTCTACCCCTTCGGAGCTCTACGACCTTCTTGCCCTTATAGGAACGGTTGAAAGGTATGCGGTAAAAAGCGTTTGGAGAAACTCAGACGGCGAGATAGGCGCTGTAGCATCAACCCAAAGGCTTTCTCTTATAGCGGGTAAGTATGTGGGTAAGGATGACCCTGTTATGATAGTTAGGTCTCAGTCAGGCTTTCCCGCCATAGGTGAGATATTAGAACCCTTCGCCAGACCATGGATAGTGGAAGGATGGATGAGAGGTTCTCACAACGGACCTCTTATGCCCGTATCTTTTAGGTATGCTACGCCTTCAAGGTTTGACGGACCACCCAGAGTAATAGCCGCAGGCTATCAAATATCTAACGGAAAGCTCATAGGACCAAGAGACCTCTTTGACGACCCAGCCTTTGACGAAGCAAGAAGACAGGCACAGTTCATGGCGGACATACTCAGGCGTCAGGGTATTTTTGAACCACATAGGTTGCCCTCTGAGGAGATGGAATACACCACTCTACCTAAAATACTCAAAAAGCTGGAAGATAGGTTCTATGAGCTGGAGGCTGGCAAGAAGGGTCCCACAGGCGAAGAGCATCATACGGAGACTGACTGATGGATAAAATACACAGCATAGAGGAAAGGGTCATTCTTATAGTGGAAGGTTTTATCAAAGACCTTCCTTCAAAAGAGCCCTTTCCTTTGCTTCTTTCTGAATACAGGTTCAGGCTTAAATCCAAACTGGTGGAGCTCATAGGTCAATTTCCTGACGACCCAAGGGCGCGTAACGCCAGCTTTGATAGTGCCCTCGAAGGTATAGCAAAAAGTTTAGAGGAGGCAATAAACAGAGCTAATTTGCAGAACCGAGAAGAGTTAAAGAGGCTAATAAAAACTTTTGAGGAGACAAACGAGGTTTTAAGAGAGTTTTTATACAATGACCAAATAAAAGATAAGTCTATGCTTTCTAAGACTTCAGGCAAGCTAAGTGAGTGGGTTGAAAACCTTGAAATAGAATTTAAAAGGAGGTTTGGAGGAATTTTCAATCGTATAAGGTCTCTTTTTGGTAAATGATACCCTTTGTTGTCGTTTCCCTTGCGTGGTTTTTTCAATCCGTAACTGGCTTTGGTGCAGGCATATTTATTATTGGCGTGCTTTCTATTTTTTATGACCCTAAAATGGTAGTTGTCTCTTCCGCCATATTTAACCTTTTTGGAACGCTTCTTATTCTCTATCAAAACAGAAAGGGTAAAATTGAGCCTTATTTCCTACTTTCCCTAATCTTGAGCTCTGCGCCGGGCATTATCCTTGGTGCTTACCTTCTTAACCGCGTAGACCAGAAAGAACTTCGTTTGACTATAGGCTGTTTCATAGTTCTTCTGGGGCTTTATGACCTTGCAGTGAGCAAGGGCTGGCTAAAGGTTAAACTCAGCAAGAAAATGGGTTTGATAGCAGGCTTTCTTGGTGGATTTTTTGCAGGTCTCGTAGGTATGGGAGGACCGCCACCTTTAGTATTTCTAAGTCAGCAAATCAAAGACCCCTATTCTGTAAGGCTCATGCTAAATGTTTACTTCACTTTTAACATCATACTAAGACTGTTGTTTTACCAGAGCTTTGATGTAGTTGGCTTGGACTGGAACTACATAGCCCTTGGGCTCGTGGGACTTCTTACCGGTGTGTCCCTTGGTGGATTGCTTTTTAGAAAAGTAGACGCAGAGCTCTACAGACGGAGCGTGCCTTATGCGGTTATAGCCTTGGGTTGCTTACTTCTGATAGCCAGTGAAAGATAGAGCCCTTGAGTTCTACTTTTGAAAGAGACTTGAGAACTCCA
>JANWYC010000119.1 GCA_025057245.1 Aquificaceae bacterium
TGATACCGCTTTGCCCTTAGCCACTCTCTCCGTAACGCCAGACTCAGCTTTCTTAGTAAAATGAGCCTGAGGAAGTTTACAAATCACCGCGAGACCTTAGAGATGCTTTTAAGCACGGTATGAAATGAAGGGTTTTTCAGCTTGCCTTTACTCCTTCCTTCATGTCTTTGTCTGGAACTATCAAAGACAGGCTTTCGCCATCTGACAGAGCAAGCACCATGCCTTGAGATTCAACACCGAAGATTTTTCTGGGTTTGAGGTTTGCCAGCATGAGAATCTTCTTGCCTACGAGCTCCTCAGGACTATAGTGTTTTGCTATGCCTGCCATAAGGGTTCTCTCCTCATCACCCAAAGATACTCTCAGTTTTAAGAGCTTCTCCGAGCCTTCCACTCTCTCCGTTGAGAGCACCTTAGCCAGCCTGATTTCTATCTTCTGAAAATCCTCTATGCTTATAAGTTCCATGCTATCTGATTTTACCATCTTTCCTAATTCTCATTAAAAGCAAGCTCTGTGTGAGAAATTACCCCAGCCCCCTACTTTGCCAAAAAGACGCCTTCTGATGTTTGAGATTCAACACTTCAGGATTTGAGCTTGACTACGCAAGAACTCGTAAACCCTTATGAATCAGAGACGATAGACTTATTAGATGCTAATATTAGAAACAGCATCGCTCATTAATTTAAAGCCTTGGGAGGATTGGGTTCGTCCGTGCCTGCCTTGGTTTCTTGAGCTTGTGTTAGGAATGTTTTTACTGGTCAGGTGTTTAGCCTATATTTATAAAGTATGAAAACTATTTTCAACCAAGCCCTTATAGAGAAATACGACAAGCCCGGTCCAAGGTATACCAGTTATCCACCTGCCACGGAGTTTCATCAGGGTGTAGGTCACGAAGACTACAGGAGAAAACTCAAGGAAAGCAACGTAAAAGCCAATCCTCTCTCCCTCTATGTTCACATACCTTTTTGTGAGAGTGCTTGCTGGTTTTGTGGTTGTAATGTGATAATATCTCACAGAAAGGACGTGACGCGTAGGTATATGGATTACATATACAGAGAAATGGACATGCTAAAAGATAATATTGACAGCACAAGACCAGTGGTTCAGCTTCACTGGGGTGGTGGGACGCCTAACTTTTTAACAGTGGAGGAGATAGAGGAGCTATTCGGTAAGATAGAAGACAGCTTCAGAATAGACGTTGATGCGGAGATTAGCGTGGAAATAGACCCAAGGTATCTTTCAGAGTGGCAACTGGAAGCTTTTAGGAAAGTAGGTTTTAACCGCGTAAGCATGGGGCTTCAGGATTTGGATTTGGAAGTGCAAAAAGCCATAAACAGGATACAGACTTACCAACTTATGGAAAAGGTTATGAAAGACTTAAGAGACCTTGGGTTCAAAAGCATAAACATAGACCTTATATACGGGCTTCCTTATCAGACGCCAGAGAAGTTTAAAAAGACCATAGAGCAAACCATAGAGCTCCAGCCTGACCGCGTAGCGGTGTTTAACTTTGCCTACGTGCCGTGGCTAAAGCCTCTTCAGAGAAAGATAGACCCATCCACGCTACCACCACCAGAGGACAAGCTAACCATACTTAAGATGACCATAGACATATTCCAGAGTGCGGGCTATGTGTTTATAGGTATGGACCACTTTGCAAAGCCAGAGGATGAGCTAGCTCAAGCTCAGAAAGAGGGGACGCTGTGGAGGAACTTTCAAGGATACACCACCAAAAAGGGCGTTGACCTTATTGGCATAGGTGCCACTTCCATAGGAATGCTATACGATGCGTACTTTCAGAACTACAAGACCATAAGGGACTACTACCTTGCCATTGACGGCGGTAAACTGCCCACCATGAGAGGATACCTTTTGACGGAGGAAGATATAATAAGGCGAGAGGTTATTATGGACCTGATGTGCAACTTTCAGTGTGCCTTTGACAAGGTGGAGAGGCTTTTTGGTATAGACTTTGAGGAGCGCTTCTCCGAGGAGCTTGAGGAGTTAAAAGGCATGGAAGAGGACGGACTTTTGAAAATACACGACAGAAAAATAGAGGTGCTTCCAGAGGGCAGACTGCTCATAAGGAACATAGCCATGGTTTTTGACCAGTATTTAAAAACCAAAAAAGAGCAAAGGTTTTCCAGAACCATATGAGTGAACTTCTAAAGGTGGAACATCTCTCAAAGGTCTTCACCGTGGGCTTGTTCTCAAAGAGGCACGTGTGGGCTTTAAAAGATTTGAGCTTTGATGTGAAGCACGGCGAAGTTTTTGCCTTAGTGGGTGAGTCTGGTTCAGGTAAAAGCACCACCGGTAAAGTTATACTTAGGTTGGAAAAACCTACTTCTGGTAGGGTTCTCTTTGAGGGAAAAGACCCTTTTCAAATGGGTAAGGAATACACAAGGTTGGTCTCCGCAGTTTTTCAGGACCCAAGGGCTTCGCTAAACCCGCGTATGAACGTGGAGGAAATAGTGGGAGAGCCCTTGCTGGTTCACGGTGAGAAGGGAAGTAAAGACAAGATAGTGGACGCACTTAAAAAGGCTGGGCTTGGTGAAGAGTTTTTAAAGGCAAAGCCAGAGAACCTCTCTGGGGGTCAAAGGCAGAGGGTTGCCATAGCCAGAGCCATAGTTCTTAAACCTAAACTTATAGTGGCGGACGAGCCTACTTCTTCCTTAGACATGAGCCACAGAGCGGGTATATTGGAGCTTTTCCTTAAACTTAAACAGGAAGGCATAAGCACCATACTTATAACCCATGACCTGAGAGCGGTGGAAAGGGTCTCAGACAGGGTTGGGGTAATCTACAGGGGCATGTTGGTGGAGCTGAGTTCTAAAGAAGAGGTTCTCAAAGACCCTTTGCACCCTTACACCCAATACCTAATTAACAGCATGCCCGCAAAACATCCCGCAGAGAGAAAAGAGCACGTGCAAGAACTAACTCAAGAAGAGGTTCAATCGCCGTGCCCTTTCTTCGCCCAATGCCCAAAGAAGATACCAGAGTGCAGGGGTGAGCTGAAGGAGGTAAGGCTAAATGGACGCTTCGTATTATGCAATCTACACTGAGGTTTTAATCTTTACCTTCTTGCTTTTTCTCTCTGGTTTTTTCAGCTCCTCTGAAGTGGTCTTTTTTGGTGCTAACAGATACCTTCTCTTACTAAGAGAGAAGAAGAGAGTCTACTCAGCCCTTTCAAAAATGCTCTCAAGACCGGCTGAGGTTCTTCTGACCATACTTTTAGGTAACGAGCTGGTAAACATACTCATATCCTCTCATGGAGCAAAGCTCTTTGTGGAGCTCTTTGGTCCCAAAGGTACAGGTTTTGCGGTGCTTTTTTCCAGCACTCTTATATTCCTGTTTGGTGAAGTGCTTCCTAAGAACGTGGTTCTGCCCTTTGCCAACAAACTTGCACCCATATACTACTTACCCTTTATCTTCATCCACAGACTAACAAAACCCTTCAGGTTCGTGTTTATCTATCCTATGAAAAGGCTCACGGGGGACGAGTATGCAAGCCAAAGAGACAAGGAGCCTGCGGAGGTATTTAAGGAGCTTTTTGATATGGGTGTATCCCTTGGATACTTTGACAGGAAGGACATGGAGTGCATTGAAAGAGCTTTCAGTTTAAAGGAGACCACGGTCAAGGAAATCATGACGCCAAAGCCAGACATGTTTATGCTCCCCGAAAACATCACACTAGAGCAGGCACTTGATGAAATTATCCTTAGAAAGCATTCGAAAATTCCTCTGTTTTCTGAAAGCCACGACCACATAACGGGCATGCTCTATGTAAAGGACATAGTTCCAAGCCCTGAGAACCTCAAAAAAGAGCTGAGAGACTTCAAAAAGGAAGCGCTTTTTGTGCCGGAAATTCTGAGTATAACCGAGTTGATAGAAGAGCTGAGAAGCCATAAAACTCAGACTGCGGTGGTTATAGGGGAACACGGTGAACTGTCTGGTATCGTAAGCACCTATGATATAATGAGGTATCTGTTCGGTGACGTGCCAGAGGGCTGGGAAGAAGACATAGTGAAAGTTTCCAGAGACACTTACATGGTAAGCGGTTGGGTGGATGTGGAAAGGGTAGCCAGTAAAGTGGGCTTTAAACTTCCAGAAGACTACGAGTACGACACCATAGGTGGCTTTATCATGGCCATGCTCTCCAAAGTGCCAGAGGAAGGAGACCAGTTTACATACGACGGGTTTAAGTTTGTGGTAGACAAGATGGAAGGCAACAGGATAGTAAACGTGTTTATAACCGCAAGGGAAGAGGAAAGAGGATGAAAAACATAAAAGTTTCAACTGAGTTAAAAACTGGTCTGTTTTTGAGGATAGAAAACGGTCTTGAGTTTTTAACTAAGACCTCAGAAGAGCTCCTTCAGGAGATAGAGAATAAACAGGAAGCTCAGCAGGTAAGACTGACGCTACGCACTAGACCTAAGTGGTTTTATCAGGAATACAGAGAG
>JANWYC010000011.1 GCA_025057245.1 Aquificaceae bacterium
TATTGCTGATATACTTCGCCATATTACCTCCTCCCTGAGACATAACTTTTTGGGGTATGTATGTTATAAACCTTGTATTTCTTACTCTGGAAGAATTTAAAACATTCTGTCTAAAACTTTGTCATGCCTTTGAAAGTGAGTTCTTCTGTGTTTTGCTACATGTACTACAAAATTATCGTCGTATGCCCATTAGACAATTTTTCAAACATTCTCTTGCGTTGGAATCATCATTGCTAAAATTTGAGCTATACTTTTTTAACCAAATCCAACAAAGGAGGTCCTAAGATGGAGGTAAAAGAAGAGGTTCACCTGAAAGTAGAGGAGAAATACCAACCGCCAGCCCAATTGGTAGAGAGGGTATGGATAAAAGACTACGAAAGCCTCTATCAAGAATCCATTAAGGACAGAGAAGGCTTCTGGGCAAAAGTAGCGGAGGAGCTCCACTGGTTCAAAAAGTGGGACAAAGTTCTTGAATGGAACTACCCTAACGCTAAATGGTTTGTGAACGCTAAAACCAACATCACCTACAACTGCCTTGATAGGCATGTGAAAAACGGCAGACGCAACAAAGTAGCGTACATATTCGTAGATGAGGATGACAGAGAGAAGAAGATAACCTACGGCGAGCTTTTGGAGTTGGTCAACCGCATAGCCAACGGGCTCAAGTCTCTTGGTGTCAAGAAAGGTGACAGGGTTTCCATATACATGCCTAACACAATAGAGGCTATAGCTTGCATGCTTGCTTGCGCCCGGATAGGTGCTATACATAGCGTAGTTTTTGCAGGCTTTAGCGAAGGAGCTTTAAGGTTAAGGATAGAGGATGCCAAGGCAAAAGTAGTTATGACCGCTACTTACACAAAAAGAAGGGGTAAGAAGATAGACCTTTTAGCCACTGTCCAGAACGCAATAGACGGTCTTGGATTTGTGGAGAAAGTGGTGGTGTGGGACAGAGACGGGGACGTGCTGAACGGTTCTGGAGGACTTTTTGTAAGTCTTAACGAGCTCATAAAAAACAGCTCGCCTGAGTGTGAGCCTGCTCAGATGGACGCAGAGGACCCACTTTTTATACTCTACACCTCTGGCACAACTGGTAAGCCAAAGGGTGTTCTACACACAACTGGAGGATATATGGTGGGGACTTACTTTACTACAAAGATTAACTTTGACCTTCACGAGGAGGACGTATATTGGTGCACTGCGGACATAGGTTGGATAACAGGACACAGCTACATAGTTTATGGTCCTCTTGCCTGCGGAGCTACCTCCGTTATAACCGAGGGCGCACCAGACTATCCAAACCCAGGAAGATGGTGGAGCTACGTAGAAAGATACAGGGTCAATGTCTTCTACACCGCGCCAACTGCAGTGAGGATGTTTATGAGGTTTGGCGAGCAATGGCCTGCTATGTATGACCTATCTTCTTTAAGAATTCTTGGCTCTGTTGGTGAACCCATAAACCCAGAAGCGTGGCAATGGTATTACAAGCATATAGGAAGAGAAAAGTGTGTGATAGTGGACACTTGGTGGCAAACAGAAACTGGCATGCATATGATAACCACCATACCTTCTTACCCTTCAAAGCCTGGAAAGGCAGGAAAACCATACTTCGGCGTAGAAGTGGCTGTAGTAGACAACAAAGGCAAGGAACTGCCTCCTAACACGGTTGGTAATCTGGTAATAAAGACTCCATGGCCCTCCATGCTCAGAACATGTTGGGGTGAGCCAGAGAGGTATGAAAAATACTGGAACACCATACCAGGTTACTATCTGTCAGGAGACCTTGCCACTTATGACGAGGAAGGTTATGTGATGATACTAGGGCGTGCGGACGATGTGCTAAACGTGGCAGGACACCGTATAGGCACTATGGAAGTGGAAAGTGCCATAGTGGACCACCCTGCGGTGGCGGAGTCTGCGGTTATAGGAAAACCTCACGACATAAAGGGCGAATCCATAAAAGCCTTCGTCATACTCAAGAAGGGTGTTGAACCTTCAGACCATCTGAAGGAAGAGATAAAACAGCATGTCAGACATATACTGGGTGCTATTGCAGTGCCAGATGAGATAGAGTTTGTAGAGAAGCTACCTAAGACCAGAAGCGGTAAGATTATGAGAAGGGTTCTAAAGGCTCAGGAGCTAGGCTTACCCGTGGGAGACGTTTCTACTCTGGAAGACTAAGCCTCAGGGGGCTTCGGTCCCCCTTTTCATTACACTTTGACCGTTGAAGATAGAACCTTTTTCTATAAACAAAACCTCCACTGTTATATCTCCTTCAACTACACTGCCGTTGTAGAGCTCTACCGTTCTGGCTTTTATGTTGCCTTTTACGTGTCCATATACGAAAAGATGCTCTACGTTTATGTTTCCGTAGACCCTTCCGTCCTTTCCCACTATTAGGCTGGCATCTCCGCTTATGTCTCCGTTGATAGTTCCCTCAAGTCTGGTAGTGCCTGCACCTAGCTTAAAGTTTCCTTCTATTTGGCAGGCTTCACCTATAATGGTGTTAACTTCCGCATTTGATGGCACCTTGTCTTGCTGAACCTTCCTTCCAAACATCCCTTACCTCCAAAAGACAAACTCTTCAGGGTTTACCGCCTTCTCGTCTTTTATAACCTCGTAATGTAGATGAGGACCAGTTGACCTTCCTGTAGAGCCTACCCTCCCTATAATCTGACCCGCTAACACTCTATCGCCTTCCTTTACCTCTATACGAGAAAGGTGAGCATAAAGAGTTTTGTATCCACTGGCATGGGCTATAATCACGGTCTCCCCGTATAGATGAAGCCTCCCTGTGTGTATGACTATACCATCCGCAGTAGCTTTTACAGGACTACCGGCCGGAGCTTCTATATCCATACCTGTGTGAAATTCATAACCCTTACCAAAGGGATTTTTTCTCCAGCCGTATGAAGATGTGAGCTTGCCTTCCAAAGGATAACCAGTAGGGAGAGTTCTAAGACTATTATAAAGCACGTCAGACCTCTGAATAAGGAAGCTCAAGTGTTCCGCATCGTTGGTAGGAGTGTATGTTGCACCACCCACAGAACCCTTATTTTCAAGTTTTATTCCTCTTTTTCTTAAGTATTCTTCAATAGCTTGTATCCTTGAAGTTAGTTCCTTTAGCTTTTCCTTTGAGTTATTAATCTTTTCCCTGTCTTCCTCCAACCTTAACCTTTCTATGTTAAGATGGTTCACCTTCTGGTTGACTTCCTCACGCTCTGCCAACAGCTTTCTCTTCTCCATAAAGTTCCATAAACTCCATAGCTGTAGGAGAAACCAAGCAAAAGCTAAAAAGCTCAAGAATAGAGCCAGTTTTTTCAAGGCAGAAACTCTTACGCTAAAGAGGATGGGTTTTCTGTGGTCATGCCAAACTATGCTTATGGTTATCCTGTCCTTCACCACCTAACCTCCTCGGTTTGGTATAGAGAACTATTTTACTAAACTTCATCAGTGCTACCCTGTCTGAATTTAAAACATGGCTCTGTGCATACAGTTCCTTTACTTCCTCAAGCCAGCCCCTTTGGCTAGGATTATAACCACCTCGTCTAATATAGACCTGCGAGTTAACATCACTGTTTCATACCGCATGTGGCAATTGAGAACCGCTTAGACAGGGCAGTTGAAAACTATTCTAATTTGTAGCTTACTGGCAATTTAACTATGACATCCACAGGTGGTCTTGGAAAAAGGTTCGCAATCCTTCTGACCGTTTCCACTGCGTTTCTGTCTAACACATCGTAGCCTGAGCTTTCTATAACCTTGACATCCCTTAAAGAACCATCCTCGCCTATGTGTATGGCTAACATCACTCTACCCTCCCAACCCATCCGCCGGGCTATGGACGGATAGTGTATGTTTTTTTGAACAAGGCTAGATATAACGGATAGCTTTTCCTTAAGGTATAGATTTCTTTTCATTTCCTCAAGCATAACCGTCTGCTCTGTTTCCTTCTTTACCCTTGTCTGTGTGGATAAGACTTCCTGCTTAGCCTCCGCAGACTTTCCCTGTTGACTCACAGGCTTTGTTTCAGCTCCCGATTGAATCACTTGTTGTCCAACCTGCTCTTTTGAGGGAACTTTGTGTATCTTTTCCTCAGTTTGATGTGAATGGTCTTGAGTTTTTGAAGTTTCATGAGGTTTATTCTCTGCGTAAGTTTGTGGTTGCTCTTTCTTGTCCTTCTGAGTGTCCAGACCTTCCTGAACTTGATGAATTTTCGGATGTTCTATGGGTTTCTCTTCTTTTTTCTGTATCTCTTGAGTGTGTGTATTTAATGGTGTTGTTTGCGCGATGGGCTCTGGCATTTCTCCGATTTCTTTCTGGAAGTGGTCTTTCTCAGTTGTTTGAGAAAGGACAGGCTCTTGAGAGATTACCGCCGGGCTTACTTCGTGTGGTCTTAAGACGGTCTCTGTTTCAAAAAGGCTTAGGTCTAGTTCTATGATGCTCTGTGTCTTTGTTAGCTCCATGCTGGTGATAAACAGGAGGAGTGCGCCGAAGGTTAGATGTATGAGGATGGAAAGTCCGTATGGCTTTATCTTCTGGGTCATCTTATCGCCTGCGTCTTAATTGATAGCCTCTGGAGATTGTGTTTTTTAAGAAGGTCTATGAGGCTTACAAGGCTTTGCACGCTGGCATCTCTATCCGCATACAAGTTTACATTGGTCTCTGGGCTTATCAAGCTTATAAGCGTTTGGAGTTCCTGAGAGCTGAGCTCTCTGTTTGAGTAGATAATCTTGCCCTCTTTTGTCAAGAACAAGTCCACACTCCTCAGAGACCGCTCCGCTTGTTTTCCTGCAGTGGGTAAGTTCACTGGTATAGAACCTTGCACTATAAAGGTAGCGGTAGTCAGAACTATTGTTAAAAGCACCAACATAATGTCCACAAGAGGTATGACATTTATGGAGTTAAACTCTTTCTCTTCCATGGTGAGCCTCCCAGAAAGCTAACTTTTCCCTTGCCTTTCTCAAAAGGTAGTTATACAGCACTGAGGAAGGTATGGCTACCATAAGTCCTACCGCAGTGGCTTTGAGGGCAAGGGCAAGACCTACCATTATGCTTTTTGTATCCACAAGACCTTCTTGACCTACCGTATAGAAGGTAAGCATAATACCAAGCACCGTTCCCAGAAGACCTATATAGGGCGCGTTGGAAGCGGTAGAAGCTATCACAAAAAGTCCTTTTGTTAGCTCTACTTCGAGTTCATGTCTGCTCTGAAACTTTAAAGGGTCAAGCTTTTTGTAGTAAGACAACCTTTCAAGGGCGATGCCAACAGATAGAAAACTAAGAAACAGCAAAAAACCTATAACGCCGTAGTCTATCACTTGTCTTATCCAATCCATAGTGTTAATTTTATCTTAACTTTGCCTTTTACATGCCAGGAATTTAACACAAAAGAAAAACAGAGGGCGGGGTGTGATAGCTCACACCACCCCAGGCGCACAAGGGAACTCGTGATAATTATAATTATAAATTCACGAGATTTTCAATATGATAGTAATCATAAAACGGTGTATGCTACTCTAAAGCTCCAGAGAATATACCATAACACCGAGAATAGCTTTGCAAGTTCGCAGTTTTGCTTAGCTCAAAAAAATTAGGCATGTAAGCTAACATCACTTCATAAAAAGAGCTTCAGTGTTGATTTGTTTGGAATTCTCTTCTAAAACTGATAGTCAGTCACTTCAAAAGTTAAGTATTACTATATAACATGCAGGAAGACTCACACAATAAGGGGCTTATGAAATAGTAGTGGTGGTAAAATAGGTAGGCTTTTGGGTTAATAACGAAGGAAGAAATCTTATGCTAATCGCTCGCTAAAGTTTTAAAAACTTGTTTAGAGCCTCGTAGGTTTTGCTGGCAGGCAAACCCATGACTGTGTAAAAGTCTCCTACTATTCTTTCCACAAACCTCGCTCCCATACCCTGAACTGCGTATGCACCAGCTTTATCCATAGGCTCGTCTGTGATTGCGTATTCTTCTATTTCTTTACCACTCAGAACGCGGAACTTTACCCTTGCGGTGTCATGAAAGCACAACCTTCCCGCTGGCGAAAGTATACACACGCCAGTTACTACCCTATGCCACTTTCCAGAAAGGCTCTTAAGCATAAACATAGCCTCTTCTCTACTTTTTGGCTTAACCAGCATTCTATCTCCGAGAACGACCAGCGTATCTGCACCCAGCACAGTAGCGAACTTATACTCCTTCCAGACCGTGAAAGCCTTTTTAAAAGCAAGCCTTCTTGCAACAAGCATGGGCTGACCTTCGGAGCTCTCTTCTACTCGTGAAGGCAAGACTAAAAACTCAAAGCCCAGCATCTTTAAAATATCAACCCTTCTTTTTGACTCAGAGGCAAGAATAAGCTGGGTCATGCTTTATAGTATAGAACACAGTGAGGTAAAAGCTAAATTTTGCTCTACGAGAACTACGCTTTTTACAATCACTTAGGAAGGTGAGCTTCGTAGTTTTTGAATATCTCAAAGTCTTTATTGCTGGCAGGCGTAAAACCATACTTACCCTCCACCAGTGTTCTCAGTTCCTGAGGGGAGAGAGAGACAAGGGTAGAGCTTAGCCTTTCAATAAAGTCACTCTTTAGATTCTTTGTATTGACCGCAAGCACAAAGGCAGGCCAAGGAGGGGATTGAGCTATAACCTTTACAGGATAGCCCTTCAAGTATTGCAACGCCACACTGTCTTTAACCACAACCGCCTTGTGCTCATTCCTAAGCATAGATTCGAAAGCTTCGTGGTGCGTGTTAAAAAAGGTATACTTAAAACTGTCTACACTCTTCCCAGCTTTGGAGAGTATTACTGACAGAGAAAAATAACCGCAGGTGCTCATCTTTTGTGGAAGAGCAAAGGGACCTTTCAGTTCCTTTATGCTTTTAGGTCCATTTTCAGGAACAACCAAATAGCACCTGTAAGAACTTCTTCCGTCAGCTTCATTGAAAAGGGCTACTGGTTGAGCGTGTATGTAACCTTTCTTAACTACGTGCATGTAATAAAGAAGAGGACCACTAGCTATGATATCCACTTCTCCCTTTATAAACCTGTTCAAAAAATCGTCGTAGCTTTCCGTGTATACAAATTCAAACTTTACACCTAACTTGCTTTCCAACAATTTAAGCAGTGGCAAGTAGTGGACTATCAGCTCTTCCCTGGGTTTGTAAGGTATGGATGAAAACCTGATTAGCTTTTGGGCGTAAGAAAGTTCAAGAGAAAGAAGCAAACAAATTAGCTGTATAAGAAAAAATCTCAACATACAATATATTGTATAACATCCTATGGATGTAGAGTTATTCCTTACCGAGAGTATGCTCCATGAACTCTGTCAAGAAAGCTGAGGTTTTAGGTGGTAATGCTAAGGAAGCGATAGCGGAGACAGGCTACCACACTCACAAGATATTTAGGCATTTAACAAACAGGGGAATAAAGCCAATGATGGAGGTTAGGAGAGATGCAGTAATAACGAGCAACAAAGTGAGGGATGAGGTAGTGAGGGAGATAAGGAAAGGTAGGAAGCGATGGAAGGAGAGAAATGGTTATGGAAGGCGGTGGCATGTGGAGAGTTTGTTTTGGTCATTTAAGCGATGGTTTGGTGAGTATGTGAGCAGTGTGAAGTTTGAGAACATACGTAAGGAGCTAATGTTCAAGGTTATGATAAAGAGCGTATTTTTAAGTGGTAGTATAGGAATGATAGTAATGTGAGAATGTTTTAAATTCCTCCAAGACGAAAAAGACAAGGTTTATAACTTGCACGCTGTAAAGGGCAGTTTCTCAAAGGGTAGCAAACATACCAAAAGGTTAGTAGCATGGCTTTACAGTCAAAAACCAGGCAGAACACACAATCGCTATTTGAGAGCGTGAAGCAGGTATAAGGTTCATTCTATGGAACTTGGCTATGTTGTGCTAACATCTGATTGTCTAATAAATCTCTCACCTTTGGTTCACAAGGGCTTCACGACCCTTTATAAAGATAGGCTCAAGCTTTGAAGTATCTGAATATCAGAGCCTCAAAGAGCATTTCTGGATAAAGCAACTTGACGATGTTTTCAAAGCTAAGTTTTTTTATGTTTTCCCACGCGCTTTATAGAATTATTGTCGTATGCCTGTTTTAAAATTTCCAAACATTCTCTATGTTTTTTTACATGCACTAAAGAATTATTGTCGTGTGTCTGTTAGACAATTCTCAAACATTCTCCGAGTATTTCTTGACAAAACAAGTAAGGATGCTATGATGTTATTTAGAGGAGGGAAAAATGAGCCAGTTCAGGGATGAAGATATACAAAAAGTGTTTGCAAGGAAAGTAAGCAGAGATGAACTAGAGCAGGCAGTGAACAGGTCAGATGAGCTTATAAGCAAAGTAGAAGGGGGTTTTATCAGGAAAGAGATTGCCAAAGTAAGGTTGTTATCAATGATGCTTAAGGACTACTGGAATGGAAATTATACTGAGATGCCTTGGCATACTATTGCTGCAGGAGTTATAACCGCACTATACATACTCAGCCCTATAGATTTAGTGCCTGACTTTATACCAGTCGCTGGGCAAATAGACGACCTCGCGGTGCTTATGTTTTTCTGGAAGATGGCAGGTGAAGACATAAAAGAATACGCATTGTGGAAGATTGAAAACGGCAATAAGGAAGTGGCTGAACTATACGAAAGAGCCTTCACAAGCTAAAGCCCAAAAGTTAAGCTCAATAAGCCATTGCTATGTCCAATAGAAGCTTCAATATCCTGCGAAGCACTCCCTACGCACCTATCCACCCTTACAACCCATCTACATTATCATAATCTCAACTCACCAACACACCCACGCCACCATTCCTGATTCCTCTCACCACCTTATTTCTTGCCCTATTGTCGGTAATCATCGCATCCTCTCGTAGCACGGAGTTCAAAGGCTTATGGTTGACTGAATAGGACGCAATCTATGAAAAAGCTTTAAGTTAAACTATAAAGGTGCAATACTTGAAGTATGTATACAAACTAACACCAGAGGAGTTTTACAAGTTTTTAGCGGACTACCAAAAAGGCGTGGAGGTTTTGCAGGAAGGGGAGTCTTTTATAGAATTTGCGGTTTACGAGCCTTTGCAGAACTTTAAGCCAGTGGACGTGCTTAAGGTAGATATTCTTCCACCAGAAAAAGCCTATAGACCTGTAAGGATAAAAAACCTTATGGTCGTGCCTGATTGGATAAAGCCTGTGGTTATTAGACAAGGCGTAGCCTTCGGCACTGGGCTTCACCCTACCACTAAGCTGTGTTTGTATATGCTTCAGCGGTTTATGAAGGGGGGTTGGTCTGTTTTAGATGTGGGCACTGGGACGGGCATACTTGCGATAGCAAGCAAAAGACTGGGTGCGGGAAGAGTAGTTGCCATAGACACAGACCCTCAAGCGGTAGAAGAGTGTAAGCACAACTGCAAAGAAAACTGCGTTGAAGTTGAGTGTATAAACATGTCACCTGAGAACGTAGCAGAGAGCTTTGACCTTCTTGTAGCTAACCTTGAGCTTGAGATATTTAAAAGGTTAATGCCAGTGCTTACAGGTCTGTATAAAAGAGTAGCCATTTTCTCAGGCTTATACGGAGAAGAGGAGCTTAAACAATTTCTAACACTTACTCCGCACGAGCCTGTTAAAATTAAAAAGTTGGAAAACTGGTATAGTGTAGTCCTAAGAGCATGAGATACCGCTACAGGCTTGAAAAGAGGAAAGCAAAGAGGCTGGGCTTTGTAAGGCTTATTAGAAAACTTGCCATAGCATCCCTTGTTCTCATTATGTTTTACCTACTATTCCTATACACGGGAGGAAGACCTTATCTAACAGAAGATAGCCTGAGAGCTCTATCCCTTATACCTACGGAGAAAACTTACACCCTGGGTTTTGACAGACCCATAAAAACCATAAAAATACATGCGGAGCAGGACGGTCAAAAGAGGGAGCTGTATTATGCATCTTTTGACCAACCTACGAATAAAGTCTCCTTTACACTCAAGGCTAAGGATTTGGGTTTAAAAGACGGTCAGGTAAGACTAACTCTGGAGTTTTCCTCAGGCTTTCTGTTAAACAGAAGCTACTCTCTTTTATCAACGGTAGATGCTCAGCCACCGAGCCTGAGAGTAGTTGCATACACACAGTCGCCATCAGTAGGTGGTTCCTTGGCTTTAAAGGTTAAGGTGGATGAAGAAGCTCAAGCGTGGTTTTTGCACGGAGAGCACAGGTATAGACTCTACTCTGTAGGTGAACGCTACCACCTTGGCATTTGTCCCATAAGGTTAGACGCAAGCCAAGGTGCTTTTAGAGTTGAAGCTGTAGACAGTGCGGGGAACATTTTCAGACAAGAGCTCCATATAAACTTAAGAGAGGTGAAGTTTAAAGAGGACCGCATAAACATAGATGATAGCTTTGTAGACAGGGTTGTATATCCACTTTTAGGTAAGGAGGGTGAGGGTCTTAGCACTGTTGATGCTTTTAGAAGGATTAACGAGGTGTGGCGTTCAAGGGATGTGAGCAAGATAAAGGAAGTGGGATTAAAGAGTGAACCGAGAGTTATGTGGGAAGGTGCTTTTATACAGCTTCCTAACAGCAAGGTTTTTGCTGGTTATGGAGACGTGAGGCACTACTTTTATGGGGCTCAGAAGATAAGCGAGAGCAGGCACATGGGTTTTGACTTTGCCTCTGTGGAAAGAGCTCCCATTCCAGCTAGCAACTCGGGCGTGGTGGTGTTCGCAGGAAACCTTGGTATATACGGTAATGTGGTTATTATAGACCACGGTATGGGTCTGATGAGCCTTTACGGACATCTGTCGGAGGTGAGCGTAAAGGAAGGTCAGTTTGTGAAAAAAGGGGAGATAATAGGGAGGACAGGTGCTACCGGTCTTGCATTGGGAGACCACTTACACTTTGGCATCTTGGTTCAGGGCTACGAGGTAAACCCCGTAGAATGGCTGGATGCAAAGTGGATAAAGAACAACATCACCTCTGTGTTTGATGCAAAATGAAAAAAATAAAGCATAGAATAGCAGTCATACTTGCTGGCTTTGTAGGGTTTCTTCTCAGGCTTCTTCACAAATCCATAAGGTGGGACAGAAGGGTAGACTATGAGCTTTACAGAGGGAAAATCATAGCTCTTCTTCATGGTAATGCATTGGGTGTGGTTATGTTAGGCATAGACAGGGGTATATACGCTCTTGTAAGTAGGTTTAGAGACGGGGACATTGCGGAGAGGCTACTTTTGGGGCTTGGCTACAAAGTGGTAAGAGGTTCAAGTGAGGAGGGTAAGCCACACAAGGGAGGAAGCACGGGCTTTTTAAGACTTGTTAAACTTTTAAGGGAAGGGCATACAGTGGCTATAACGGTAGACGGACCCAAGGGTCCTTACGGTAAGGCGAAGGCTGGCGTGATAATGCTGGCACAGAAAACGGGCATTCCCATAATACCAGTGTATGTGGACTTTAACTGGTGTATAAGACTAAACACCTGGGACAGACTTATCATACCCCTTCCTTTCTCAAAGGCTAAGGTTAGAATAGGAGACCATTTTTGGGTGTTGCCAGAAGATGACATAGAGCTTAAGAGGGAGGAGCTGGAAACGGTGCTCTCTTCTCTCTCTTCGGGAAAAGACGACCTGAGAGTTCTGGAGCTAAAAGAAAGCTAAAGCTACCAGTAAGTGCGGTCAGTAGCACAAGGAAGAAGGTAAGCGACTGGGTCGGCTCATAAAGGCTGGCAAAGACGACGGAGAACTCACCCCTTTGGAGAAAAGAGAGAGAAGCGCGAACGGAGCTCTTTTTACTTAGCCCGTATAGTATAGCTCCCCAGTAGGTTGAAAGAAGTTTAAAAGTCAGAGACACTATGACTAACAAAGCTAAGAGCCACGGGTTAAAATCCAAGCTTAGTTTTGAGCTGAAGGTAAACATAAAGAAGAACACGCCTACGGAGAGTTCTTTAAGCTCCGCAAGGGACTTGTGTATTAATTCAAAAACTCTGCTCTTTTCTGGCACCAACACCCCTATCATAAAAGCGGTCAAAGCGTCAGATATACCAAAGTGAAGACTTATACCCGCAGACATAAGGATAAAGCCAAGCACGAGAAAAGGTATAAGGCTATCGTCCACCTTCCTTTCAACATAATCAAAGGCGGTGGAAGATGGTTTTTTTAGAAGATAAAAGAGCATGAACATAAGAAGCACAGCCAGAAGACTTCTTAAAAGACTTACTGGATTGAGACCACCACCAAGAGCAAAACCTGTAAACATTGAAAGTAGTAGGATGCTTATAAGGTCTTCGAAGATGAGTATGCCTATCAAAAGCTCAGCCTCTGGGTTTACTAGCCTTTTGTAGTCCATAAAGAGCTTTGCGGTTATGGCGGTGCTACTGGGATAGACTACTGCACCCATTATGAGAGAGAAAAAGAGGTCTTTGGTAAAAAGGTAAGAAACACCAAAGGCTGGGAAGAAGTTCAGCAGAAAGTCCACAAAGCCCGGCTTAAGCACCCTTCCCATACCAACAAGCCTCTCAAAGGAATATTCAAGACCTATGAAGAAAAACAGCAAGACTACCGCAGAGTGTTCAAAAAAGCTTAGAAGCTCTTCCACCTGATGTGGTATAAACAACTTACCTACCAATCCAGCTAACATAAAGGAGAGTATGTAAGGAACTTTTAACTTTGAAAGTAAGAAGGCTACGGAGAACAGAAAGAGGAAAAGTCCTCCACCCAAGATAAAGTGTTGAGAATCATGCATGCTATGTGCTACACCTTCCGCAGAGTTCTAAAAATTTGTTTATCTGCTGGCGCGTGCCAACTACTATAAGTATATCCCCCACTTCTATTCTCTCTTTGTATGGGTCAGGGCTGGGTATTATCCTCCCCTTTCTATCTATGGCTATTACGGATACGCCAGTAACTCTTCTTATCTGTAGCTCCGCAATGGTTTTGTTTGCTAAGTTAGAACCAACCTCCACCTTTACCCACTCCATAACCACTTCCTTAAGGATAAGCTCCATCTTCTCCGCTTTTATAGGCTGATACATGGCACCGGCTAACAGGAAACCCAAATCCTTAGCTTCCTCCTCAGTCAAATCAAACACACAACTGGTTTCCTCGTCTTGCATAAGGTATATCTCCCGCCTGCCCGTGTTGTATATGACCAGAACTAAATTCCTTCCCTCCTTAAGCCTAATGGAATACTTCTTACCTATACCCGGTAGGTCTACTTCTCTTATTTCCATGAAGTCTATTTTACATTAACGAGGTGTAAGGTGCCTTATTCAGAGACACTTTCTGATGTCTGATACTCAACCACTTCAGAGTTTAAGTATAACCTCGCAAGAAGTAGTAAAAACCCGCACGGGTAAAAGGCGAGATATTTATTAGACAATAACATACAAACTTCGTGTAA
>JANWYC010000120.1 GCA_025057245.1 Aquificaceae bacterium
ATTAAACGAGTTGTGGTTTAGAATATTCACGCATGTCTCGGGCGGTGTTGTTTATAGACAGGGATGCTCTGTATGAAAATGTAAAGAACCTTTATCTTTTCTCCAAAAAGCCTATAATAGCGGTGGTTAAGGCGGATGCCTACGGTGTGGGTGCTACTTACGTAGCCAACATACTTGAGCAAGTAGAAGAGGTTTCAGCCCTTGCGGTTGCCTGCGTAGAAGAAGGAGTGGAGCTGAGAAGGTTGGGCATAAAGAAAAAGATTCTCGTCTTAGGCGGTGTGCTTAAAGGCGAGGAAAGGGCGCTTGTAGAATACAAACTTACACCTGTGGTGTCTCACGTAGAGCATCTAAAGGCGCTGGAGGGACTGAACCTCCATATACAAGTTAAATACGATACGGGCATGGGAAGGCTCGGCTTTTTAGAGGATGTGGCGCAAGACTCAAGGGTTGAGGGCATTCTCAGTCATCTTTCGAGCCCCCTTGAGGAAGACTTTTCCCTGCTTCAGATAGAAAGGTTTAGGAAAATAGTTAGCCTATACGGAAGTTTGCCATACATACACATGGAGAGCTCCGCTGGTGTGGTATACCGTGTGCCTTTCACCACTCACATTAGGGTTGGGCTTGCCTTGTACGGCGAAAAGCCTTTTCCCGCATACCCCATTGAGCTAAAGAGAGTGCTTAGACTGAGGGCAAGGATAATATCCGTAAAAAAACTTCCTGCGGGTTTTCCAATTTCCTACTCCAGAACTTACACCACAGAAGGACCCGCAGAGGTGGGCGTGATAGCCTTTGGCTACGCAGACGGCTTGATGAAGAGCCTATCTAACAAAGCTTATCTATACTACAAAGATAAGCCTGTGAGAATTCTTGGGAACATAACCATGGACATGACCATGGTTGACCTTACAAACACTGGAGCAGGCGTTGGAGACTGGGTGGATTTGGTAGGAGAACTTCAAAGCTTTTCTGACCTTGCAAAGCTTGCCGGAACCATACCATACGAACTTATGACAAACCTATCTAAGAGGATAGAGAGGCGTGTAGTCTGCGGTATAGGGTGCGAAATCTTGCAAGAGAATAGTTGATAGGTGTAAAATAAGAAACGCTAACCTTACCTTGGCAAGAGCTCTTTTAATATATACTTACATCAATGGTAAAAATAGGTATAACCATAGGAGACCCTGCGGGTGTGGGACCTGAGCTTATAGCGCGTCTTTACCAGCACTTTGACTCACAGAAGGCGTATGTCATTTACGGAGAAGGAAGCATACTAAGGGCGGTTCAAAGAGAACTGGGAATTGACATGGAAGCTGTAGAAATAAGCGGAGCTGAGGACATAAAAGAGCCCGGTGTTTATCTTATAGACCTAAACATTAGCTCCACAGAAAGACCTTCACCGTCGCTAACCTCTGGAAAGGTGGCGGTTGCCTACTTAGGTAGGGCGGTGGTAGATGCGGTCTACGGGCGATTAGGTGGACTTCTTACTATGCCTATAAACAAGTTTTGGGCGAGGTTAGCAGGCTTTTCCTACGAGGGACAAACAGAGTTTATAGCTCATGCCTGCAGGGTTAGTGAGTATGCCATGATGATGTATTCTGATGTGTTAAAGGTTGTTCCGCTTACTACCCACTTACCTATAAGAGAAGTGCCAGATAGAGTAAAGTCTGAAGATATTGTAAAAAAGGTTCGGCTTGCAGTTAGGGAATACAAAAGGTTTTTTAACGCTAATCCCGTGGTAGGTGTTCTGGGGCTTAATCCTCACGCAGGGGACATGGGTGCTATCGGGGAGGAGGATATAAAAGAGATAGCGCCCGCAGTTCAAAAACTTAAGGCTGAAGGATACACAGTGGAAGGTCCTCTCTCACCAGATAGCGCCTTTCTCAAAAGGGAATATGACCTGTATTTTTGCATGTATCACGACCAAGCTCTCATACCTTTCAAGCTTCTCGCATTCAAAGAAGGAGTAAACCTTACCCTTGGACTTCCTTTTCCACGCACTTCACCAGACCACGGCGTAGCTTATGACATAGCATGGAAGGGTATAGCGGACATAGAGCCGTCCCTAACAGCTCTGAAACTTTGTGAAATGTTGAGTGAGAAGATATGTCAATAAGGAAGAGGATATACGTAAGCCTGGTTGCCTCCGTGTCAGCTACTCTTCTACTCTCCTTCTTAGCGCTCTACTACATATCTTCACAAATACTTGAGAGCAGGGTAAAGAACACATACCAGCTGGTATACAACAACTACAAGGAAATTCTAAGCAGAGAAGAGAGAAACCTGCGCGTTTTGGACGAAGACAAACCTCTGTACGGCATTCATCACAAATACAAGATAGAAGGTAGCTCCTGTGAAGACAGAGCTTACTATAGAGTGTTTTCCTCAGGACCTTATTACGGCATAAACAAAAAATACTCTGACGGTTGTTACTATGTGGGAGTGAACTTGGAAGAGGTGTTAAAGTTTGCCACAAGTCTGTTAGGCGTGGATTGGTTGGTATACTACGAAAGAAGATACTTGGGAGATATACTCAACACTTCCTTAGACACCTTTATGAAGGATAAAGTGGTCATTGGCGATATAGTAATTGATAAGTTCTCCGACCAGAAGGTTATCCTCTTACCTCTTAACGTTAGCGGTTATGTTATACATGGCAGTTTTTTTGACAAAAAGCTTTTGATGGAAGTGCCGGTGGTGGACGCTAAGGGTATGCATGTGGGTAGGGTTTTACTCGTAAAAGATGTATCCGAAATTTACAGAGAGACTTACAACGCTTTTATAGCCCTTTCCATATATTCCTTTTTAATTGTGTCTTTTCTCTCTTTTATGCTTCTTAGGATAGCCTCTGTGTTGGCTAATAGGATTATCTTTCTAAAGGACGTAACCGCAAGCATAGAGAAAAGAGATTTTTCTGTAGTAGAGCTTCTGGACGGCTCAGAAGACAGCTGGAAGGACGAGGTTTACGATCTCAGACACATCATACAAAACATGGCTCTAAGTCTCAAATCCGCCTTTGAGGAGCTCGAACAGAAGAAAAAGGAGTTAGAACAGCTTGCCTACTACGACCCTCTCACTGGCATGCCCAACCGTAGGTTCTTCTTTGACCAGACCGCCATTCTTATGGAAAATGCCAAGAGATACGGAATGCCCCTGAGCTTACTTGTTATGGACATAGACTTTTTCAAGAGGATAAACGATACTTACGGACACGATGCGGGAGACCTTGTGCTGAAAAGCTTTGCGGAGATTCTTCGCAAAAGTATAAGACACGCAGACCTACCAGCTAGGTTCGGGGGTGAGGAGTTTGTTCTACTTATGCCCAACACCAACCTTCAGCAGGCTAAAGTGGTAGCGGAGAGGATAAGAAGCAACTTCCAAAACAGCGTGGTAGTATACCAAGGTCAGGAGATAAGCACCACCGTAAGTGGTGGGCTTGCCACATACATACCCGGAGTGCAAAGCATAGACGAACTTATAAAGATGGCAGACGAAGCGCTCTATGAGGCAAAGCGTGGAGGAAGAAACAGGATAGAAGTATACAAAGCTAAAAGATAGACACTTCAAGAGCAGGGTTTGCCAGAGACCTTATCATGCCACTCTTTATGGAAGCCACGACTTCCCTGCTGACTTTTCTGTTTCTGAACCTTACGAAGTGATGAAACAGCACTCCGCTTGACTCAAGCCCTAAACCTGAGTCTTTGAGAATTCTATCCGCCCAACCGGAGATGGCTTCGTTTTTCAAAAAGACGTTGCGCAGGTTAAGAGTTCTTCTCTTATCAATGCCTACAAACTGATAACCACAGACGCTACCTTCTTTGAGAAAAACCTTTACTAGCTTTCCTTCCCACTCAAAAGTGAAGGACTCCTCCGCATCCTCAAACACGCCACCACTACCTGCGGTCGCCTTTCTTGTTTTAACTGCGTTGTAGTCCACAAGCCCCGGATTTTTGACCTTCAGACCAGCCATGTTAAAGCCCGCTATAGCACCGCCTTGTTGTGCGGTTGGGAATAGAGCTATCCACCTGTAATTGCCCCAAGCATCCACGCCAGAGCATATGTCCCCAGCTGCGTAAACATCAGGGTCTGAGGTTTGCTGGTATTGGTTAACCAATATGCCACCCACCACCCTTCCTGTGGTCTCGTTGATGTGCAGCTTTATGTCCGTGTCCGCTACTAAGTTTATCCGTGGTCTTACGCCAGTGGAGAGTATAACCAAGTCCGCTCTTATAAACTTGCTCTTGTCTGTGCCGTTGGGTCTTATTTCCACAGCCTCCACCCACTGGTCTTCTCCATGTATGGCAACCACCTGATGGTTCAAGTGAAAGTTTATGCCCTCTTCCTCCAGTGGTTTCACATACCTGTCCGCCATAAACTTGTCTAACATTCTTGGAAGAACTCTGTCAAAGAACTCTACCACA
>JANWYC010000121.1 GCA_025057245.1 Aquificaceae bacterium
ACCCAGCTGGCGAGCAAGCCAGTAGGCTACAAGAGCTCCAGCCAAGTTTCCAAGAAAGGCAACAAGCCCAGCGGTGTAAGGACTCAGCTTAAACAAGGGTGCGCTAACTATGAAAGGATAGGGTGGCACTGGTTGTATTATGGATTCCGTGAAAGACAGTACAAAGAGTGCGGTGTAGCCGTGTTCCTGCACAAAACCCTCCGCCCACTTTTTAAGAGATGGGAAAAAATGCTCAAGCATTATAGCCTTACCTCCATGAAGTCTTCTGCGGATACTACTGGAAGGTTATGCCTTTTTGAGAGCTCCTCCGCCACAACTTTCGGGTCGTGCTTCATCAAAAACTCGTAGCCAAAGTGAGTAAGAATAGCCTTTTTAGGTTTAAGGTGTTCTATAAGCTTCTTCGCATCACCGACGGTTAAATGGTCTATAGGCTTAGTCTTTTTGTAGAGCGTGGTGTTTATTATCATAAGCTCCACATTTTTTGGATAGAATTCTAGCATCCTTTCTTCATACAGAGCGCAGGATACGTAGAGAATGCGCTCGTTAAAAAGTAAAGCGTAGGTCTCTGCTTCGTGGTGCGTGTGTCTCATAACTGCCTTTACTACAAGGTCTTTGTAAGAGAGCTCTCTTCGCTCCTCTAAGAAACCTTCTTGCGCCAGCCTTTTTCTTATAAAGGGAAGCACGACGCGACTGTCTCCCTCAAAGGCTGATTTTGGCGCAAAAAGGGCAACATTTCTTATGTTACCCCCGTCGGTGGCAGACTCTATAACTGCGTTAACGTCAGAGGAATGGTCCAAGTGTATGTGGGATAACACAACAAGGTCTATGCTCTTTGGGTCTATACCTAACTGGTGAAGGTAAACAAACGCACCCGGTCCCGGGTCTACGTGAACTAACTTACCAGAGAGCCATAGTAAAAAGCCTCCAGACCTTCTCAAAAACCTGAAAACGCTTGCTCTACCGCCAGCAGTTCCGAGAAAGACTATTCTGTCCAACTTAACAAAATTGAACCACTGGGGCAGTCCTCTGCAACTTGCACCAACTCTTCGTAAATCTGATTTAAATCAACCTTTAGCACAACAAAGGGTATACCGTCACCCCTGTTAACAAAAACAGAAGGAAGCCTGTCATAACAAAGCTGACAGGCTGTGCAGGTATCTATGTCAATGTCTATTTTTAAGCTTCCTCTGTAATTATAGACCCACTGGGACATTCGTCGGTAACCTCTTTTACTTCACCTTCAAGGTCTGCGGGCACGGTCATCCACCCACTAGGTCCAGGGCTAACAACCTCCGCAATGCCATCACCACGGTTTTTGTAAACTTCTGGCACTCTATCGTAACAAAGTTCGCAGGAAGTACAGGTGTCTGGGTCAACCTTGGTCTTGAGAGCCATTTTCTTACCTCCTTAGATTGATGTTATTAAAATATACCATAGCTTTAGATTATCAACATAAACTTAATCATAACCTACCCAGACCCTCAGCCACAATCTTACCTATAAAGGCAGGGTTTTCTATTACATGAACGCCAGCCTCTCTAAGAGCTTCCATCTTCGCTTGAGCAGTGCCCTTACCACCGCTTATGATAGCCCCTGCGTGTCCCATACGCCTGCCCGGTGGTGCGGTAATGCCTGCTATGTAGGCAAAAACAGGCTTTTTCACGTGCTCCTTAATAAACTCAGCCGCATCCTCTTCAGAAGTGCCACCTATCTCACCTATCATAAGTATGGCTTCGGTCTCGGGGTCTTCGTTGAAAAGAGCTATCACGTCTTTATGCGAAAGCCCATGAACAGGGTCTCCACCTATACCCACCGCAGTGGATTGACCAAGACCAAACTGAGTAAGTTGGAAAGATGCCTCGTAGGTTAACGTTCCACTCCTTGAGACTATACCAATACTGCCTCTTTTGAAGATATGTCCGGGCATTATACCCACCTTTGCCTCACCCGGCGTTATGACTCCCGGACAGTTAGGTCCTATTAACTTTGCGTTGGGATAATTCTTCTTCATGTAGTCTTTTACTTGCATCATGTCTCTAACCGGAATACCTTCTGTTATGCAAACTACAAGGGGAATACCTGCATCAAGGGCTTCCACTACCGCATCAGCCGCAAAGGCTGGGGGAACGAAAATCAGAGAGCAGTTAGCGCCAGTTTCTTTGACCGCATCCTCCACCGTGTTAAACACTGGTATGCCGTCCACTGACTGACCAGCTTTACCCGGCGTGACGCCAGCCACCACTTGCGTGCCGTAAGCCTTACACTGAACCGCATGGAAAGAGCCTTCCTTCCCCGTAATGCCCTGCACCACAACCCTTGTGTTTTTGTCCACCAGTATGGACATATTAGACCTCCTCAAAAAAGTTCTTGCCAATAGTTCCCATTCTCATAGCCATTTATTTAACTATGAGAGTAGGTTTTGCAGGTAGAGGGACTGCGAGCTCCTCTATGGGATTGACAAAAGCCAATCCCAATTTGTTCCGATACAGAACAAACCCTGCTTTGCTAACACAACCATACCGCACAGACTTTAACTACTTCAAATATTATATGCGATGATTAGGATTTGTTAGGTGATTTGTATCTAAGGATACCCGAGCGGAATACCATAGAAAACCCTCCAGAGCTCTAATCTGAGTTCCTATGCCTTTGTTTCCAAAATACTCTTTATGACATCCGCATCTTTAAAGGGATACCTCACGCCCTTTATTTCCTGATAGTCTTCATGTCCTTTACCCGCAACGATTATAACGTCCCCACTCTTTGCCATGCCTATTGCAAGCTCTATAGCCTTTTTTCTGTCTGGTTCTACTATGACCTTGCTTCTATCCCCTATGCCCTCCAGTATGTCTTGAATGATAACTTCTGGCTCTTCGTATCTCGGATTGTCAGAAGTTATTACAACAAGGTCTGAAAGACCCTCCGCCACCTTTCCCATGAGTGGTCTCTTACTCCTATCCCTGTTGCCCCCTGCACCAAAGACGGATATAAGCCTGTTTTTGGCAAGAGCTCTGGCGGTCTTTAGCACCTTTTCCAGAGCGTCTGGCGTGTGAGCGTAGTCCACAACCACTATAAAACCGTTACCTCTGTATGTTTCAAACCTGCCCGGCACATAAACATGCCTTATGCCTTCTTGAATAACATCTGAAGACAGCCCCCACAAAAAGCCTAAAAGTATACCCAAAGATAAGTTGTAAGCCTGAAAATTCCCTCTCAAGTTGGAAAAAAAGCTATACTCCTTTCCTCCGTACTCCACCTTTATACTTGAACCTTCAAAACCAGTAGAGAAGTCTTTTATGCTTAAGCTTCCACTCTTACCGTAAGTTTTCACGCCCTTTGCCATACCTATTAGCTTGCGTCCCCAGATGTCATCCGCATTTATAAGAGCATGCTCGTATTCATACTCCGTAAAAAGCCTCGCCTTTGCCCTAAAGTATTCCTCCATAGTTCCGTGGTAGTCCAAATGGTCTTGACTAAGGTTTGTAAAGGCTACGGTGTGAAACTTTGTCCCCCACACCCTTTTTTGGTCTAAAGCATGGGAAGAAACCTCACAAACCACGGCATTAGCACCTTCCTCTTTCATGGTTTTCAATGTAGAGTGCCACTTTACTGGTTCAGGCGTAGTTCTACCTTCGTATTCATAAACCTTTTGACCCAGTCTGTAGTATATAGTGCCTATGAGACCAGTTTTTATGTTTGCCACGTCAAGGATAGATTCGACTATGTGCGTGCTTGTAGTCTTTCCGTTAGTGCCAGTTATGCCAATAACCTTTAGCTCCCTTGAAGGCTCTCCAAAAAAGAGACTGGAAAGTTCGCCGAGAAGACTGCGCGTGTCTTCTACCCTAAGGATGCGTGCATCTTTGACCGTCGTATCCCTTTCCACAAAGACCCATTTAGCACCTTTTCGCAGAGCCTCTTCCACAAAATCATGCCCGTCTACCTGTGCACCTTTAATAGCTACAAAAACGTAGCCCTGCTTTACATTCCTTGAGTCCGCAGTAACCCCCTGCACGTCCTTTAGCAACTCTCTTAGGTTTAGCTTACTTTCCATTCCCTCTCTAAAAGATTAAGTATAACTCAACATCTTGAGTGAGAAATTACCTCCACCTCTGATGTCTTGAAAGTATTGAGCTTATCCCTTGTTGTGTTTAGTTTCTAAGCTCGCGTTAAGAACACTCTTTACTTCATTAAGTGTAGAACTTTACACGGTAATAGCTAATAAGCTTTCAGTGTAAGCTCTTTACAGCCTTCCGATTCCTCACTCAGCTTATAGAGTAGTGTTGGTTACTAATAACCGCTTAAATAGAAATATATGGGCAAAAATAGATGATTTTCATCTTGACAAAGTTTAATTGCGGTTTTAAAATATCCCT
>JANWYC010000122.1 GCA_025057245.1 Aquificaceae bacterium
ACTGCGTGCCACTGGACGCCAGCTATCTCACACAGCTCCTTTATTCGCTTAAGAACATGTCTATAAATCCAGTTGTTGAATTTCCTATTTACCGCCTTATCCCACTTCCCCTTCTCGCCTCTCTTGAGATTTTTAAGCTCTTCTATTACTGGACTATAAGTGCCGTCTATGACCTTCTTTAGCACTCTGTTTATCTCAGTCTTGAGAAGGACGTCCACGCCAAGGGATACTTTTAAAGAACCTTAGAGCTTACCACCTAAAAAGGCAACGAGTATGTGTGTTAGAGGTTTTAAACCAGCGGTATGGAATTTCGCTTTTTTTCAAACACATGGAACCAGTTGATAGTTTCCATGCTTTTGTGGTATCATCTGGGTAGAAGTATCTCTATGAGGAGGGTTTGGCATGAAAAAGCTGGTTGCCTTGCTCTCTTTTTTGTGGCTTTCGACCGCTGTGGGACAGGAGTGTAAGGTTCAGGAGGGCTATGCCAGCTGGTACGGTGGGAGGTTTCACGGAAGAAAGACTAGCTCGGGAGAGGTTTTCAACAAACACAAATACACCGCCGCCTCCAGAAAATATAAGCTCGGAACCTACCTTCTTGTGAAGAACTTAAGCAACGGGCAGGAAGTGACGGTAATAGTCACGGACAGAGGACCGAGAATAAAAAGCAGAATTATTGACCTTTCCAAGTCAGCTGCGGAGAAGTTAGGTTTTGTCAAGCAGGGTGTGGCGTTGGTGCAAATAGTGCCTTTACAATGTGCCTTAAACGCAGATGGAGTTAGCGAGGAGTATCACGAGGAAGTTATCAAAGACCTTCTAAACACTCTGTAAACTCTCTTCTCTGTTAATCATCAAAGTCCCACATCCACCAAGCCTATCCCTCCTGAACCGTGTAGAAAGCGTTACTCTAAGCCCGTATGACTTGAGAAAGAGAAAAGCTCTCTCGTATTCATCGTCGTCCACGCCGTAAAAACCCTCTCCAGTGTTGTTGTATCTCAGAAGGGTTATGCCAATTCTTAACCTCTTGGCGAGCTCCGCAACCATAGTAAGGTCCTCCAGCCGGTCGTTCACCCTCTTTAGAAGCAGGTATGCAAGGCTTACCTTTTTTCTCTTTCTTGTTGAAAGTTTACTCAGCTCCTCCTCTAAAACCTTTATCAGCTCCGCAAGGCTTCCGCAGTGAGGTAGAAGTTTTTCCCTCAAGTCTTTTTTAAGAGAGTGCAGAGAGATACTAACGCCTCTGTGAGGTAGATGCAGGAGCTCTCTTAACTTAGAAGTGGGATAGCCGGTGGTGTAGAAGCTAACACCCAGCCCAGACCTTACAAAGTGCCAAAAGGCGGTCTTCACACTATCCCAGTTCATTAGAGGCTCTCCTATGCCCGCAAAGGCTACTCTTCTGATGTTGAGCCTGTCCTTTAAGAGTAGGTATTGCCCCAGTATTTCGTCCACGGTAAGGTTTCTAACCAAACCTTTACTTCCCGAAAGACAGAAGGGACAGCCTATGGCACAGCCCACCTGAGTGGAAAGGCATAGAGTGTCACCCCTATAAAAGACCACCTCCACTCTGTGTCTGTCCGCCAGCTCAAAGACAAAAAGTCTGTTAAGTTCACTGGTCAACTCCCACAAAAGTTTCATGCTCCATAACCTTGTGGCAACAGCCACCACACTTTTTACAATGCTCAAGAGCCCGCCCGTAGTTATACGGTAGGATATTATTTAGGCTTACTTCCACTTTTGACTCTTCGTAGGTTAGCGTTATGCTCCAGCGAAGTGGGTCTATGTGAGCAACCTTGTATACCTTTCCGTCAAAACACAGCTCACTACCCACATCCGGAAGCAGGACTTTTACCATATAGTTCTCTCTCTCGAAAACGAGACAACACATGAGCCTTCCACAAGGACCAGTAAACTTATGCGGAGAAAGGGGAAGGTTCTGCTCCTCTATGTCTCTCAGAGACACTGAGTGAAACTCCTCCTGAAACCTTACACAGCAAGGCAACTCTCCACAACCGCCAGACCAGCCCATCATCTGCACCGCATCCCTCACGCCTACTTGTCTCATCTCTATCCTTTTCTTAAACACTTTAGCCAAATCCTTCACCAAGTTTCTAAAATCCACTCTCTGTTCTGAGATGTAGTAGAAGAACAACTTACTCCTGTCAAGGGGTATGTAGGTTTTTATGAGTTTCATATCAAGCCCATGCTCCGCTATCTTCTTCTTGCACACTTCCATAGCTTCCTGAGCCTTTTTCTCATTTTCTTCGAACCTTTTTAGGTCCTCCTGCTTGGCTTTCCTTATGAAGTACGCCTTTAGCGATGATGGCTCTTTTGAAGCACCCAACACTCTTACAATTTCCTCCCCCTTCTCCGACTGCACCACCAAAAAGTCTCCCCTTGAAACCTCTTCCCACACCCCTTCCACATGAAGTATTTTATTACTGTCCTGAAACCTTGCCTTTATGTAAGACATATCTGCTACCTCCTCTTAGTTGAAAAATTAAAAGCCCAACTCTTATACCCTTGCTTAAATATTCTATGCCTGCGGACAACATGTCAAGTAGTCTCCTGTCCCTTAGGTCTTTCCCCTCCACATATCTTTTGTGAAAGATGTTTCTCAGGAGTTTTAAGAGCATTCTCTGCCTTTCCTGTTCCCACTTTTCTACCTCAAGAGCCTTTTTGTAAAAGCTAAGTGTATCACCTTCTACAATAGTGCGTGCGGTTTGCAATAGTTCTTTATCCTCCTTTAGCTTAAGAGCCATGTTTACACTGCCACCGGCTAACTCTAAAAGTAATGGGTCTTCTATACCTGTAAGGTCTTTCAGCTCCTCCTGAGTGTAAGACGGCACTTGGAGTAAAAAACTTCTTGAGAGCACGGTAGGTAGTATTCTCTGAAGAGCATTGGCTACCAGAATAAAGTGAGTATGCTGGGGCGGTTCTTCGAGGACTTTTAAAAGTGCGTTCTGAGCGTGTGGATTCATGGTCTCCGCTGGGTGTATTAGGATAACCTTTTTACCCGAGAGCGCGGGACTAAGGTATACAAAATCTTTCAGACCCCTTATCTGGTCTATTTTTATCTCAGCCTTCTCAGGGGCAAGGTAAACAAAATCAGGATGGTCTCCTCTCAAATACAGATACACGCTCTTTCCTCTTCTGTCCTCACCGTAGAAGGCAAGCTCCTCAAAACTTCTGTGCAGGAAGTCCAACATGTGTTTGCACGATTCACACGCTCCACAGGGTGGATAGCTTTTGTTTAGACAGAGAATTGCGGTAGCAAACTCAAAAGCCAAATCCCTTTTACCCGTGCCCTCTTCACCGTAGAGCAGGATGGAGTAGGGAACGCGGTTGGATTTTAACATACCACTTAAAAACTTTCTGAGCCTTTCTCTCATCAGAACATTAACTCCTCAACAAATCTTATGTGATGCTTACCCTTCTGAAACTCCCTGCTGGATAGAACCCTTTTATGAAATTCTATGTTTGTCTTTAGACCCCTGCCAGATATGCGAAACTCTTCCAGAGCTCTTAGCGTTCTTTTTATGGCTTCCTCTCGAGTTCGCCCCCAGCATACCAACTTGGCAAGCAAGGAGTCATAAAAGGGTGGAACGGTGTATCCACAGTGAAGATGGGTGTCAACTCTAACGCCGTAGCCACCTGGAATGTAGAGCTCTTCCACCTTTCCGGGCGAAGGCAGGAAGTTATTTGGGTCTTCTGCGTTTATCCTGCACTCTATTGCGTAGCCCTTCCTTGGTGGTTTTTCTATGCTTAGCTTTTCTCCCTTAGCTATCCTTATCTGCCATTCTACTATATCCACGCCGTATACCATCTCGGTTACGGGATGCTCTACCTGTATGCGACCGTTCATCTCCATAAAGTAAAACTGCCCTTCTTCGTCCATAAGAAACTCCACCGTTCCCGCACCCTGATAGCCTATATCCCTACAAAACTCTGCCACCAAGCTCTCCATTTCCCTTCTCTTTTCCTCTTTCAATGCGGAGCTTGGTGCTTCTTCTACGAGCTTTTGGTGTCTCCTCTGTATGGAACACTCCCTTTCTCCCAAAGTCAACACATTACCGTATTTATCCGCTAGAACTTGAATCTCTATGTGTTTTGGGTTTATGATGTATTTCTCTATGTAAAGCCTTCCGTCGCCGAAGGATGCCTCCGCCTCCTGCATGGCAAGTGGGAACTTTTCTCTCAACTCCCTGTCGTTATAGACCACTCTTATACCTCTTCCACCACCACCCGCAGCCGCTTTTATAACAACAGGATAACCTACGCTGTTGGCTACCTCAAGCGCCTTTTGAAGGTCTACGGGACCGTCGCTACCGGGCACTAAGGGGAGTCCTACCCTTTTCGCCGCTTCCTTTGCCCTT
>JANWYC010000123.1 GCA_025057245.1 Aquificaceae bacterium
TTGTCTAAGTTTGAGTCCAAAAGCGACCTTCCCATAAGGTTTATAACTGCATAGGTGTATTGATTCTTTCTAAACACTCCGTAGCCTCTGCCCGGCACGCCTGATGGATAGTTAGCTGGTCTTAGAAGGTTCTCCTTCTGGTCTAACAGCTCGTAGGCTTCTTTTTTGTCCCATATGTGATTACCAGAGGTCATAACATCCACACCCATGGAAACCAGCTCTTCGTAAACCTTTCTGTTTATTCCAAAACCACCGGCGGAGTTTTCCACGTTCGCCAAAACCACATCCACCATATCCATGTATCCAGATAGGAAATACTTTACCGCCTTCCTTCCAGGCTTGCCTATAATGTCTCCAAAAACGAGTATTTTCATAGCCTTTTAAGTATAGTATAAAACTCAATCCTTTCAGGCGCAGAGTATCCCTCAGCATGGACACTTATTCCATGCTTCAGATTAAGGGACTATGGCGGGCAATACCACCAGTGAACCCCACGCCCTACCCCAGAGGCTTCTGCACCACTCACTGCTCGGGTAAATCCCAAGTAGTGAAGGGTTGTTTCATACTATGTCCACACATTCCCTACTTGACACGGTCAAGCTGTTCAGCGGATGCGTTCACGACAGCACTAATAATGGATAATATACAACAAAAGGCTAAGTTTGTTAAGGGATTAAATGATTAGTTGCCAAGACTTTACGGATTAGTAGCTTTCACTTTCAACAAGAGAACCGCATTCCTAAATCGCTGTGTCTTGCAAATTCTCCCATAGTCAGAGTAAAATCATGAAGTGGTTGGTTATCAAGCATCAGAAAGTATTTTTAGACGAAGCACAATATGGATTAGTCCCTTCCTAAAACTACGTTTCTATGTATTTTATCACCTCTTCCACATCTGGTGGTAGAGTAAGGGGTTGTTCGCACACTTTAATAGCGGTGTCTGGGTCTTTAAGTCCGTTGCCCGTGAGGATGCAAACCACAAGCTCACCACCTTTAAAGTAGCCCTCTCTGGTTAGCTTTATAAGCCCAGCCACACTTGCCGCTGAGGCTGGCTCGCAGAATATACCCTCTGTGGAGGCTATTAGCTTGTAAGCCTGCAGTATTTCCTCATCGCTTATAGCGTCTATAAGACCACCTGACTCTTGAACTGCCTGAAGAGCAGGTTGCCAGCTGTAGGGATTTCCTATTTTTATAGCAGTGGCTACTGTCTGAGGGTTTTTTATAGGATAACCCTTTACTATTGGTGCAGACCCCTCCGCCTGCCACCCCATCATCTTAGGAAGGTTGTTAACCTTACCCGCTTTGTGGTATTCTTTGTAGCCCTTCCAGTAAGAGGTTATGTTACCCGCGTTGCCTACGGGTATGAAGTGATAGTCAGGAGCTCTACCCAAGGCATCGCATATTTCAAAAGCGCCAGTTTTCTGACCTTCTATCCTGTAGGGGTTTACTGAGTTAACTATCTCAACTGGCAAGAGCTCCCCTATTTTTCTAACTATAAACAGTGCATCATCAAAGTTGCCCTGAATGGCTATAACCTTTGCACCGTATATAACAGCCTGAGACAATTTACCTAGAGCCACCGCACCCTTGGGGAGAAGAACGTAGGCTTTCAAACCCGCTTTAGCCGCATAGGCAGCCGCAGAGGCGGAGGTGTTGCCAGTAGAGGCACATATTACCGCTCTCTTTCCCGATTCCACCGCCTTTGATATGGCTACGGTCATACCCCTGTCTTTAAAAGAGCCAGTAGGGTTCAAACCTTCGTATTTAAGAAATATCTCACCTTTAAAGCCTATACTCTTTGCCAAGTTCTCCGCATGTATGAGAGGCGTATTCCCCTCGCAGAGTGTTATAACGGGCGTGTTATCTCCTATGGGTAGAAATTCCCTGTATTTGTGTATAATACCTCGCCAGTAACTCATAACAAAAGACGGTCAATATTATAACTCAAGTTAATACAAGCCCTTACGAGGAGAGGATTTTAACACAACGCACTCTGTCTAATACACGATTGTCTAATAACACTCCTAACTCTAAATGGTTTTACTCCGGGCAAGAAAATAGGCAACTACAAAGGCTTTCTGTTAAAGAGCATTGGTGAGATAACGGTAATTTTTGCTAAGTAATTAACCTTCAATGCAGAGTTCCACGCTTGATTGGGGAGGGATATCCTTAACGCAAGCTCAAAAGTTCAACACAGGCACGCACAGGTCCTATTTCGTGAGGCTTTAGAATGAAGAGTGTAGGCAGTTTTTCACTCAAAGTATGTATAATGTATAAAGCATTGCAAAAAAGGTTAAATGCATTAAGGAAGGCAAAAGTTGGCGTTGCACATAGTTAAGATAGCTCTGTAAGATTTGAGAAGAATATGAAAGTCTGAGAGAGGTTTTTAGAGGTGCGTGTGAGAGTGACGTGAGTTGCTTGAGTTTTTTAGGTCTTAGAAACTGAGCTTTCTGCATGAGGTTATGTCTTACACTATATATAGTGCATCTGGAAAAACATAGAAAAACTTCACTTTACAAGCATCGTAAATTTCCAAAGAGTAAACACCAGCACCGCGAAAAGCCTCACAGACTTGCAGTTTTGCTTTGTATAAAAAATTATCATCTATTGGTGGATGAACTTTTTAAGCTCTTAACCTACCGACCAGTCAGTATGTTAGAGAGATATAATGCAAGATGAAGGCGATTTTGCAGGAAACTCAGGAGAGTCTATAGCTTAGGCGTATAAAAACTAAAACACATTACATATACACCAAGTGGCTCTCTTAACTACACGCTACATCAAAAATGCTCTATGAAGCCCCCACACTCAAACATAGAGTTTAAGTAATATCTTCCAGAGATTTACCTTTTGTTTCCATACCAAAAACAGACCAGAGCAAAAAGGCTAAAAGACCTACAAACCAGAAAATAGACAGACAAAGAATAGCATAAAAAAGGTTAATACTTGCCAAGTTTACAAGCAGGACAGGAGAGAGAGCTCCCGAGACTCTGCCTACTACAGAAAGTAGTCCTATGGCGTAAGCCCTTATGTAAGAAGGATATATCTCAGTCGCAACTACATAAGCCACAGAAGCAAAGGAAAAGGCAACGAGGGAATAGACAAAGAAAGTTAGATTTAGGTTATATCCCAGAAGGAAGGAGAAGCTGAGCAACCCAGAGAGAAGGCTAATAGCAATACCTAAAGGAACCCTTCCCACTTTGTCTACCAAAGACGCTACCACCAGACCACCTATAAGCCCTCCGATACTTCCAAACAGGAGAACCTTCGGTATTTCTTTTGAAGGAACGCCGTAAACTTCAGAGAGTATAAGAGGAAGTAGAGTTATCATGCCGTAGTATGTGGTAAGAATAGTCCAGCTCATGCTGGCGCTGAAAACGAACCTCCACGGATACTTTTGAATAATCACCTTTGAAGCATCAAGAAGGCTACCATCAAAAACAGGCACTGCACAGGACTTAGCGGCCGTCTTTACACCCGCTTCCCGTTCTACTCTTTCAACGATTTCCTCTGCTTGCTGAATCCTTTCTTTTGATATAAGCCATCTTGGAGATTCTGGCATATAGAGCCTGACAAAGACTATAAGAAATGAAAGCACCGCACCTAAAAAGTAAGCCACCCTCCACCCTTCTTCTTCACTAAAGGTTTTCAGCAGAATAGCTGCGCTAAGTGAAGCCATTATGCTCCCCAAGTTCCACAGAGCGGTAATAGTGCCGTCCACTTTTCCCCTATGCCTTGAAGGCACAAACTCATCTATAGCGGATTGTATCGCCGCAAACTCCCCACCAAGCCCAGCCCCTGCAAGCACTCTGAAAAGCAACGCAGTTTCAAAGTTTGTGGCAAAGCCTGTGAGAAAAGTCCCACCAGAGTATAGAAGCAAGGTTATAAGAAATAACTTTTTTCTACCGTGCTTATCCGCAAGGTATCCAAAGAGAATTGAACCTATTATGGCACCTATAAGAAAACCACTAACCATCATAGAGCTCTGCCACTGGCTGAATTGCAAGGTTTTTGCCATGGGCTTTAGAACTGCGCTGACTATGACCACCTCAAAAGCATCAAGCACCCATGTAATCCCAAGGGCTAAGACGAAACGCGTATGAAAGGAAGTCCATGGAATGCTGTCAAGCCTACAGGTAAGGTCTGTTTCTATAAGCTTCATGCTTATACTATTATAGGTAAATACGACGAGTAAGAAATTACCCATAACAGAGCTCCCCTCTGAAAAAGCCATAGATAATGGAATAACCATAAAGGTAAGCAAGCAAAGTTATACAATTACGCCATCTGCTCACAGCTTCAAAGCTTTTCACACGGCTTATCGTGCCTTCCACCATCTTCTTAATAGACATTTTT
>JANWYC010000124.1 GCA_025057245.1 Aquificaceae bacterium
AGGCACGTGAACTGCGTTTCTTATAAGTTCAAGGTCTTTTTCTTGAATGTGCCTTCTGTCTTCTCTCAAATGGAGTGTTATCTGGTGAGCACCTGCCTGTTGAGCTAAAAGCGCTGCAAAGAGAGGACTGGGCTCAAAGGTTTTTCTTGCCTCTCTTAAGGTTGCCACATGGTCTATGTTCACACCAAGCCTCATAAGAGTGTAATTATAATTCTAAGCTTTTAAAAATGCTATCCACTGGTCAAGTGTGAAACTTTGTGTTAAGTGGTAATAACTTGATGGTTTCTCTGAAAATAAGGGTTGTATGGTTAAGAGCTATTTGACAGAGGTTTTTTATTGTTCCCTATTTTCTCGCCTGTCATATAAGCTATACTATATAAAGCAGGCGAGGTGCCGGAGTGGTCGAACGGGGCGGTCTCGAAAATCGCTGTGGGCTTTGCGGTCCACCGGGGGTTCGAATCCCTCCCTCGCCGTAGGAGAAGGATATGAGTTACATTGTTAGAGAGCTTAAGCCTACCTTTGACAGACTTACTCAGCCCTTTGCGGAGCTGATGCGCAGGTTGGGTCTTACGCCCAACGCAATAACCATCCTAGGTCTCTTCTTTGTTTCCCTGGGTTCTTTGATGCTGTATTACGAGAAGAACCTTTTAGCTTTTTTGTTTCTCCTGACGGGTGCTCTTTGTGATACTCTCGACGGAGGTTTAGCAAGGCAGTCTGGTAAAAGCTCAGAGTTTGGTGCCTTTCTTGATTCCCTGACTGATAGAGTTTCAGATGCTTTGCCCTTTGTAGCCATAGCTCTTTCCTCCGAAGACGAAATGTTGTCTTTTACAGCTATGACTGCGGTAGTGTTCTCATACACGGTAAGCTACGCAAGGGCAAGGGCTGAGGGTTTGGGTTATAGCTTAAAGGTGGGTATTTTTGAAAGAGCGGAGAGGTGGATAGTTTTACTGACGGGTGTAATATTAGACATGTTAATGATAGCTACCATGATTGTAGCCATTGGCTCTTTTGTAACCACTTTACAAAGGGTTTATACTTTTAGAAAACTTACAGGAGGTGAATGATGATACCCAGCAACGTTCTTGAGATTATGCGTAAGGTTGGTCTGTTTCCCGTAGTGCTTGCCACTTCTGACAAGGAAGGCAAACCGCACATTACCTTTATAACATGGGTTTACCCGTTTGACGAAAAGACCATAAGGCTTGCGGTCAGTTCAAATTCAAGGAGTGCAAAAAACATGTTAGAGACGCGTAAAGCAAGCCTTATGCTGTTTGCCCAAGACACTGCCCTTGCTTGCTATGGAGAGGCAACACTTTTAAAGGAAAACATAGAAGAGCTAAAGTTTCCCGTTTCTGTATTCCAGATAAACTTAAGCGGTGTGGAGAACAATCTCTTTCCGGGAGGAACTGTAACTGGTGCCATACCTTTTATGCACACTGGGGATTGGGAAAAGGCTGGAGAGCTCAACATGATAGTTTTGGATGCTCTAAAAGCCTAATGGAGCCGGTAATCAGGCTAAAGGACGTCGGGCTCAAAATAGGCAACAGGGAGATTTTAAAAGATATTAGTTTTGAAGTCTACGGCGGTGAGATTTTTACCATTCTGGGGGGTAGCGGTAGTGGAAAGACTACCATAACCAAGTGTATTGTAGGGCTTTACAAACACACCTCGGGAGTTATTGAGGTTTTTGGCAAGGATGTATCAAAACTGGACCAGTTTCATATGGATGAGCTGAGAAAGACCATTGGCTACATTTTTCAGGGGGCGGCGCTTTTTGACAGTCTTAGAGTTTGGGAAAATGTGGTTTTCTACCACTTGGAACACGGAGACTTTAAAGAGAAAGAGCTTAGAGACATGGCTCTGAAGTATTTAAGCATGGTTGGACTGTCAGAAAAACATCTTGACCTATATCCTTCAGAGCTTTCTGGGGGTATGAAAAAGAGGGTGGGCATAGCAAGAGCAATAGCCACAGAACCTAAGCTTGTTATATACGACGAGCCTACTTCTGGTCTTGACCCAATAACCAGCAGGCTTATAGATGAGCTTATAGTAGACCTAAGGAACAGGACTGGCTCAACTGCCATAGTTGTATCTCACGACATGGTATCCGCCTTTTCCATATCGAACCGCATACTTGTAATAAGTGAAGGTCAGGTAGTGCAAATAGGCACGAAGGAAGAGATACTAAACTCAGACATACCCTTCGTGCAAGAGTTTTTAAAGAAAGGTTTAGGAGAGCTCCAGGAGGTAAGAAGGAGTGCATAAAAGACCCGTTCTGGTTCTTAACTTTGGCTCTCAGTATGTTCAGTTAATTGCAAGAAGGGTAAGAGAGTTGGGAGTTTACAGCGAAATAGTTCCTTACAACATAAGCCTTGAGGAGATAAAGGAGAAAGAGCCGTATTGTCTTATTCTCTCTGGTGGTCCCGCTTCGGTTTACGAGAAAGACGCACCTATGCCAAAACCGGACATATACCAAATGGGGATTCCTGTTTTAGGTATATGCTACGGGCTTCAGGTAATGGTACATCAGCTGGGTGGTTTGGTAGAAAGGGCTCAAAAGCAGGAATACGGTAGGTCAAGGCTTAGGGTTCTTGCGGAGGATGAGCTTTTTAGAGGTCTGCCGGTGGAGTTTGACGTGTGGATGAGCCATGCGGACAAGGCGGTAAGATTACCCGAAGGGTTTGAAAGTCTTGCCAGTTCAGAAAACTCTGTTTATGCGGTCATAAAGCACAAGGAAAAGCCTCTCTACGGCGTTCAGTTTCATCCAGAGGTGGCTCACACTTCCTTTGGAAGTGAACTTTTGAAAAACTTCCTGTTTGTTGTTGGCAATGCGGAGAAAAATTGGAGCATGGGTGACTTTATACAGGAAAAGACGGAGGACATAAAGCGGAGGGTAGGAAACGGAAAGGTGGTATGCGCTCTTTCTGGCGGTGTAGACTCTACGGTCTCTGCAGTTCTTACCCACAGGGCTATAGGTGAGAACCTGTATTGTATTTTTGTAAACCACGGACTTCTGAGAAAGTGCGAGGCGGAGGAAGTGGAAGGCTACTTTCGTCACATGTGTCTGCCTTTCAAGAGAGTGGACGCACAAGAGCTATTTCTACAAAGGCTAAAAGGCGTAGAAGACCCAGAGGAGAAAAGAAGGATAATAGGACATACCTTTATAGAGGTCTTTGAGAAAGAGTCTAAAAGCGTCGGAGCTGACTTTTTACTTCAGGGCACCCTTTATCCAGATGTGGTGGAGAGCGCAGGCATACCAGGCGCAAAGGTCATAAAAACCCATCACAACGTGGGCGGTCTTCCCGAAAGGATGAAACTAAAACTGTTAGAACCTTTAAGGGAGCTCTTTAAGGATGAGGTGAGAGAGGTGGGTAGGCTTTTAAATGTTCCTGAAGCAATCCTAAAAAGGCATCCTTTCCCGGGTCCGGGACTTGCCATAAGAATACTGGGCGAGGTTAAAGAGGAAGACCTAAAAATACTTAGAGAAGCGGACAGTATATTCATAGAAGAGTGTAAAAGTTGGGGTTTGTATGATAAGGTGTGGCAGGCTTTTGCAGTTCTCTTACCAGTTAAGAGCGTGGGCGTGATGGGGGATGTGAGAACTTACGAGAGAGTAGTGGGTTTAAGGGCTGTTGATAGTTCTGACGGTATGACCGCAGACTGGTCAAGGCTTCCTTACGAGTTTCTTGACCATGTGATGAGAAGAATCATAAACGAAGTGGAAGGTGTTAACAGAGTGGTATACGATGTGTCTTCTAAGCCACCTGCTACTATAGAGTGGGAGTAGAGAGAGTTATAAAATCCGTTCTGTAGGGCAGTGATTAAAACATCTGGAAAACTTTTTGAAATATTCGCTTCGTTCAAAAAAGGCTCTTCGATGCCTGAAATTCAAGCATTTTATGACTTGAGCCTGTCTCTATTGAGAGTCTTGAAACTCTTGTAAGCTGAAGCCGTCAATGCTCATCAAACTATCTTATGTTAGACAAAGCATGTAATATTCTCTTCTCATAACTTGTGCTGCGTCTAATATCAAGTTTGTGAGATAATATTACTCCATGAAGAGAGATTGGAAAAACTATAACCAAGAACTGGTAAGAAGAGGAGAAATACTCATTTAACCAGAAATATTTGATGCCCAAGCACAAAGCAAACAGACAAAAAAGTTGCGAAGACCCTTCAAATATCCAAGAGCCTTAATCCTGTTCATACTCTTTTTCAAATACACCCTCAGATTACCATACAGACAAACAGAAGGCTTTGTAAGAACTCCCTTCAGAAAAATGGGTATGTCCATACTTCAGAACCATACACTACAGATATAACCGAGAAGAATTACACTTTGACCACGT